>NZ_JARPLU010000171.1:0-9690 GCF_032349615.1 Limnospira sp. PMC 1279.21
TTCATCCTTGCTCTCTTGAGACAAGGTTTTCATGCTCCAGTGCTGTTCGTATAATGGATAGCGTGTCCTGATATCTGAGAGTCGAGATGATGAACGCGATAACAGCCCCCCAACCTAACCTATACTCCCGGAGTAGTGGTCAGTCTGTTTCTAAGAGTTTAGGCAAGTTGCCAATGGTTTTAATGTTCGGATGTTTATTGGGACTGACACCGACTAAAGCGATCGCCCAAGAAGAAATTAACCCTATCCTAGAAGTAGGGGTAGTGCAGCAATTTGGCAAAACTCCCACAGATACCCTCGTCTTGCAAGCCAAACCTGGCGACCATCTCAGGCTGCGTTTTGCTACCCCCGAAGGTGAACAAGTCCTGCATACCCTCAGCGCCGTTATTCAGGTGGGAATGCAACCCCTTCCAGAACCCCAAGTTAACGAACGTCTGATTTTTAGCAGTCACCGCAGCTATGAAACCGCCGCACAGCAGGCTAACAAATGGCGAGAAATGGGCATCGAAGTTGAACTAGCGCAACCTGATGTATGGCAGGTTTGGGCTTCTCGGGAAACTTATTCAACTCCCCTGTTGCGCCGATGGTTACTAGAAAGCATAAAAGCCCAGGGCTATCAGCCTACTTTCACCAGCCAAGTAGTCAGAGAGAAACCCGTCCCCTATTGGGTGTTAGGTGGCTATCGTTACAACCGCCAAGAGTTAAAAATTGAAGCTCCCCAGAATGTCATTTCCGTAGGTAAGAAAAGAGATGACCCCCAGGCTTTAGTTTATGGAGGCAGTTTAAAACTCCAGCCAGATGCCTACGGAACCTATACCCTCGTTAACCATGTTCCCTTAGAAACCTATTTGCGGGGAGTTGTACCCCATGAAATGGGCGCATGGCCTCCCGCTGCTTCTATTGAAGCCCAGGCTATTTTAGCGCGTACCTATGTCTTGCGGAATCTGCATCGGTTTGAGGCCGACAATTATCAAATTTGTGCCAATACCGATTGTCAAGTATATAAGGGGTTAACGGAGGTTTACCCATCTACTGATAACGCTATTACTAACACCAGGGGCCTAGTGCTGACCTATGACGGGGAATTGGTCGATGCCGTGTATTTCTCCTCTAGTGGTGGCATTACTGCTAATTTTAATGATGTCTGGGATGGACCCAAGCCACCCTATCTCAGGTCAGTATTAGATACTACTCAAAATGTGTGGAACCTGGAAAGCTACAGCCTAGCTGATGAACAGAACTTCCGGCGGTTTATGAGTCTGAGGAAGGGTTTTAATGAAGAGGGTTGGAGTGATTTTCGCTGGCAATACCGAACAGATCTCAAGGCCATGACTAATCATCTGCAATTTTATCTCAAGCGTCGCAAAAGTCCCCTGGCAGATTTTAACACTATTCAACAGGTGAGGGTGGTGGAAAGGGCTCACTCTGGCCGGGTGTTGAAAATGGAGGTACAAACTGATAAGGGTGTTATCCCCATCCATAAGGATGAGGTCCAAAGTGCTTTTTGGCCTCCTATTAGTACCCTATTCTATATTGATCCGATTTATGGCCCTAACCAAACTCTGCAAGGCTATAATTTTGTGGGCGGCGGGTTTGGTCATGGTGTCGGTTTCAGCCAAATAGGATCGCATAAACTCGCCCGGTTGGGTTGGTCTAGCGATCGCATTTTGGAATTTTATTTTCCGGGGACTCAACTAGAACCCCTGAACAATTATTTAATCACTGGGCAGCAATCTCCATAAATCCTGGCTATAGGGGAAGGAAGAACAGATCCGCTGTAACCAAAATAACCTGTTCTCCCTTCTCTGACCAGGTTGGAGAAACTTAGTAGAGTCCTTCTTCTTGGTGAGTTTTGATTGTGCAGTCGGAGGTGGGATAGGCTACACAAGTCAAAACATACCCAGCTTCGATCTGATCATCATCTAAGAAAGACTGATCAGACTGGTCAATGGTACCACTGGTGATTGTACCAGCACAGGTGGAGCAAGCACCAGCACGGCAGGAGTAGGGCAGATCTAGTCCAGCTTCTTCGGCAGCATCGAGAATATATGTATCATCATCGCAATCGATGGTTTCGTTGATGCCTTCAGCTTCGTTAATCAGAGTGACTTTGTAAGTAGCCATTCAGTGTTCCTCTCTAAGTTCTCAAAAAAATCGATAAGAAAAACCTATATAAATCACAAGGGAATATTAGCCTAACTCCCTGTGGTCTCGGTTTTCTTCACTTTCTGATATTAAAGGAAAAACACGAGGTTGTAAAACCTTTCGCGGCCATATTATGAATGGTTTTTGTTATAAATTTTTCTAATTACATCCCAATTGCTTATATCTTATCTGGCCAGCCTATAGGGCCAGGTGGTTGCATAGTCGTCAGCATAAGGGATAATAATGGATGAGCTAGGGTTTTAAGCCTTAGTCATATCTCCCTAAAATATATCAGTCTGTAGATGACAGCCAGTAATTTTTCTAATACAATTTCTAACCCTTCCACTATTCGCGTCGGTTTGGTGGGAACTGGGTATGTTGCTAAGTCCCGCGCCCAAACCCTCAACTCTGATCCTCGATCGCATTTAGTGGCGGTTACCGGTCATAGTCCAGAAACTACAGCAGCCTTCTGTCAAGAGTTTAATGCGGAATTAGTCCCTAATTGGCTGGAATTGGTACAGCGAGACGATTTAGACCTGATTATGATTAGCACCATTAACCGCGATCATGGTGCGATCGCAAAAGCCGCCCTGGAAAATGATAAGCACGTGGTGGTTGAATATCCCCTTTGTCTCGATCCTCAAGAGGGTGAGGAGTTGCTCGCCTTGGCTTCAATGCGCCATAAACTCCTTCATGTGGAACATCTGGAACTTTTGGGAGGATTGCACAATTCTATTAAACCATCTTTAGAGGCGATCGGAACCATATTTTATGCCCGCTACAGCACTATTAACCCCCAACGTCCGGCTTATGATCGCTGGACCTACCAAAATTCTCTGTTTGGTTTTCCCTTGGTGGGGGCGCTTTCCCGTTTACATCGTTTGACTGACCTATTTGGTGCTGTGGCTTCTGTAAACGCCCAGAGTCGGTTTTGGAATGTCGATGGCGATCGTTATCGTTCCTGTTGGTGTCAGACTCAGTTACACTTTACCTGTGGGACCATTGGTGAGGTCGTCTACGGAAAAGGCGAAACCTTTTGGGAGTCCGAAAACCTTTTTACCCTTTATGGGGAAGCCGGAACTTTGATATTTACCCCAAAAGAGGGCAAATTACTACGGGGAGATACTCCTCAACCCATTGAAGTCGGAAGTCGTAGCGGTTTGTTTGCGCGGGATACTACTATGGTTCTCGATCACCTTTTTGACGGAACGCCTCTTTATGTTTCTGTCGCAGATAGTCTTTATACCCTGAAAGTAGCTGATGCGGCTAGACGGTCTGCTGAAACAGGCGAAACTGTGATTTTAACCCAGAGTTAATCTAATGGCATTGAACATCAGTGACAATTTCGGTATCACCACTAATAGTTGGGTAAGCTGATCATAATGTTCTAACAACATGATATTAAGATTAGCCCGCATTTGAGCCATTAGACGAAGAAGAGAGAGAAATGGTAATTTAGTCGCTGAAATCATGGCTGGGTTTGAACTGTGGTGGTTGGTTTATGCTTTGATCCTATTCACAGTTCATCCCTACCGCTACCGAAATTATGACACTGTTTTAATTGGGGTCCCTAGGAACTAAATTCCCCAATCTGCCATCTATGTAACTGCTTTAGTTCCTTAACCAAGGCAATGGATGATCAGCCAGTTGATTAATTGGCACAAATTCCCCATCCTTTCGCCTGTACTAGCTTCATTATATATTTAGGCGATCGACTTGGCAAATCTTGCCAAAATCATTTTTCGATGCCAGAATGGTTCCACTCACCTATTAACATGAATTAACTATCCTCAAACTATGTCCTCACCCTGGGAACGATGGATCGCGGTTAAAGTTATCATTAATCCAGATAATCCAGATCTGTTGGATGGTTTGGAATATTGGCTAGAATTAGGTTTAATTTCTCAAGAACAGGTTAAACAACTCTGTAAGCTGCATCTAAGTCAACCTCTACCCCTACCGCCACCTTCCCGCGTATATCATCCCCCTGTTAGGAAAGCTCAACCACCTATTATTAGGGAACCTCAAACTACTTTCACCGCCACATTACCGCCCAACATTACCCCCGTA
Source organism: Limnospira sp. PMC 1279.21 (assembly GCF_032349615.1). Classification (NCBI taxonomy): domain Bacteria; kingdom Bacillati; phylum Cyanobacteriota; class Cyanophyceae; order Oscillatoriales; family Sirenicapillariaceae; genus Limnospira; species Limnospira sp. PMC 1279.21. Next base: position 4,216 of record NZ_JARPLU010000171.1, read on the forward strand.
TTTACCCAATTATTACAGTCTTTCAAAGCTGAACTCAGTGTGCGTTGGCTGCTATTTTTAGGACTGTTTATGGTGGTGGTATCTTCCGGCGTACTGGCGGCGAGTCAGTGGGAAAGATTCCCCGCTTTTGCACAATATGGAGTATTACTAGCTTATACTTTGGCATTTTGGGTAGGTAGCCAATGGACGGAAAAACAGAATAACTTAACCTTGACTGCTGCTACTTTGCGTCAAGTTACCTTACTGTTAATTCCCCTCAATTTTTGGGCAATGGATGGCTTGGGATTATGGGGATATCCCCTAGGATGGATCACCATTGCGATCGCCACCTTCCTGCTATCCAGTACCACCATTAAACTCTATTCTACACCATCAGTTCCCCAGAAGCTACAACTCGCCAATTTATTACTTGTCAGTTCCCTTCACTGGGGGTGGAGTTGGTCAAACTTTCCCATAATTGCCATTTATTTAGCCGTAATTATCACCGCATCTATATCCTTCTATACTCGCCAAAAACTCAATCATCAACCCTTAGCTAATCGTGATATCGCGCTGTTAATTTATAGCCTAATTATTATCCTTAGTCGCGGCATCTTTGTCGCCGAACTCCCCCTTAATGGTTTAGGGTTGGCTGTAGGGATTTGTGGCTGGTTAATCTACTATTTTTCCTCACCTTTAATAAATCGTGGCGGCTACGGATTACTACTTTTAGGGTGGTTAATTTCTCTGATATCCTATCCTTGGCACGGTTTTCTAATTAGCGCTTTGGTAATTTCTATCTGGACTAAACACCTGCGAAACTCTTGGCGACGGCGGGATTTATTAGTAATCTTTACCATAGGATTACAGATGGTTTGGTTACTAGGACTCATGATTCCTAGTGGTATGAGACAAACTACTATTATCACTGCTGCTGAAATTACTAACAGCCAAAATTACCCTTGGTCACTACTTAGCTTAACCTGGTTTCCCTATCTGATTTTGATGCTGGCGGTTACTGAGTGGCTGTATCAAATACCTAAGCGTAAATTGGCATTATTTGGCGAGCAAATCGCATTATTATTAGGAGTCTTTTTAGCCTTGTTGGGGGTGATTAATCCTCTCACGCGATCGCTTAATTTAATCGCCTCAACTTTCACCTTAGCCGTAGTTACTAAACGCCGAAACTATCGCCCACCATTTCGAGTATATGTAACCCATATCACCGCTTTACTAGCTTTGGTGAGTAGCATCAACTGGCTAATTCCTACTCTTAACTATACCGAGTGGTCGATAATTTTATTGTCGCTAATGGTAGCAGAATTTGGCTTATATGTCGCCAGTCATCATTACTTTATATCTCGATATGATACCCCAGATCATAGTTGGGGAAAAAGTGGTTTTTATCTAGGTTTAGTCTTGGCGGGTTGTAGCTATCTCCTACTTAGCAATAGCATTGAACCTGTCAATTTAATCTGGTTAATCACACCTTTGGGCTTGACTTTTGTCGGGAAATATGGTAGCAATTCAAAACAAAAACAATCCGCTGAATTAGCCATTGTGACTACAGTAGTCGCGCAACTGTTGACAGTCGAAATACCTGTAATTCGGGCGATATCTTTAGGTATAAGCACCGTCATAATTGCCATTAACTCCTATTATATACGTCGGCTAATTGTAGCGGCGATCGCTGTAGGGTTTGGTCTCAGTTTCTTAACCGCTATCCTCTGGGAATTCCCGATAATTTCTAGCTTAGACTGGTTACTTATTAACGCCATAGTATTTAATAGTCTGTGGATATTACGGCATAATTTACTCAACCGGGAAGCCTCGTTATCCCAACTCTATAGACAAGCAGCAGACCTGTGGGGAACTTCACTGGCGGCGATACAGTTACTACTGCTCACCTTTCATTCTCTGTTAGTTTTTCAACAACAAAGACAACCGAGTTTATTCGCTGTCATAATCATCGCTTTAACTGTAGCAGCCATAGTATTTCGGACTCAGACAGCCACTCTGTCAACTCGCAGTTTTGATAATGGTATTTATGGAACATTTTGGGGGATACAATTACTCGTATCTGAAATCTTGGCATTTTTACCGCACTCTTTAATTCTGTTGGCGATCGCTAATACAGCTTTAGGAATTATTGTCCAAATAGGCGGTGATTTGTGGCACAAAAAACACCCAGATTTGAGTCTACCCAAATCCCTGCAAGTTATCCCTTTATTATATGGTATATTGGGAACAGTTCTGCGATTTAATGAAATAGCCGTATGGACTGGCTTAAATAGCCTGGGATTTGCCTTTATTTTAATAGGAGTAGGACGGCGACATTCTTCATTAAAACCCCTAGTTTATTTGGGAATAGTCGGAGTATCCGTCGCCACCGGAGAAATGTTATTCCAGCAAGTGAGTTCCCAACCCCTAGCTAATCAATTAGTCGCCTTCACCGTATTAACTACCAGCTTCGTCTATCTGTATCGGATCTTATCATCAACCTTAGCCAGATATTTGAACCTGGCGGCGGCAGAAATTAAAGCGATCGCTCATTGCCATTGGTTAATCGCTAGTGTATTATTAGTAATATCATCTTTTATGCCCGGAAATACTAGTGCATTAGTAGGGTTAGGAAGTGGCATCCTTCTCAGTCGTTATGCGATCGTACAGGGTCGCAGTCATCCCCACCAACAACCACAAGATATCTGGGTTTATTTGGGTTTATTGCAAGCCGTAGCCATCCTTTATTATATGATTGATGTCCTGGGATGGGGAAATATTCTGTTTCCTTGGATAGGTGCGATCGCTTCTCTAATTGCCTATTATTTCTATATATTCCCCTGGGAAAATTGGGGATGGTCACAGACACCCTGGCGACGGTCTGCCATCATTTTCCCAATAGGAGCTATAGCAATTATTCATAGTTTCATTAATCCCCCCCAACTACCCTCCTGGTATATAGCCACCGTCATCACCGCCATTTTCTATGTATTCCTAGCCGAATTAAGTCAAAATATTCGCTTTACTTACATTAGTATTTTTCTGCTCAATTGGGTAATCTTAAAAGCCATTCTCGCCAGTCCAGCAGATACTTATTTACTGTGGCTAATCACCCCTCCCGCTTTATCAATGTTATATATTATACAGGTGGAACCCTACTTAAAAGGTTCCCAACGCCGACCCCTTCGACACCTAATCCGCATCATCAGTATTAGCTTAATTTGCGTAATCTCCTTATTAGAAAGTCAATGGGTAGGAATTATTCCCGGTCTCATTAGTTTAATCGCCATTGGTGCTGGTTTAAGCCTAAAAACTCGTGCTTTTCTGTACATTGGTACAGCCACATTTGTTATTAATATTGTCAATCAATTAATCATTTTAAACTCAGTTTACTCCTTTTTAAAATGGATAGTAGTTTTGATCGGCGGATTAATTTTTATCTGGGGTGCCGCCAACTTTGAAACCCGCAGAGACCAAATTCTTAGCCTATTCCAAAACTCCCTTCAAGAATTAGACAGGTGGGAATAGCAGCCCTAGACCTGTGAGGATGAATTGAGAGGAAATACCAGCCCCTGCTGACCCAGAGCCGATTTTGTTAACTTTCTTAAAAAACCCCCCGAATTTACCCACCGAATGTTAAGAAACTTATCTAAAGTTAAACCTTAATTTCAATTTAGCAACTTTTGCATCCACCCTCTCAATCATGGTGCTACAGTGGCAGCCATTGGAATTTATCATTCTAAAGACTATGTATAAACCCGAATCAGAACGTGATCCGATTGGTGCAGCCGTGACCGCTGGCTTAGGGGCTGGAGTAGCCACATCTTTCGCTGTTAGTCAAGGTCAAAGTCCTTGGGTAGCCTTGGGAATTACCGCTTTTTCAGTGGTTGTAGCGATGTTATGCGATCGCGCAGGTTTGGTATAAGTGATATAATGGAAAGGGAAGCCGCAACTTAGGTTTTTTTGGGTTAAGTGTTTCCCATTCCTATATTTTCCTGAAGAATTATGATGGAATCCTATGCTTATCTGTACCTCGCCCTGAGTTACGAAAATCCTCAGCAACTCATTCTCAACAGAAAACTATCTACTCTAGCCTATCGGTGGCTTCTGTCTCTAGGGACAGTGCTGCTGATTCTGAGCATAACTCATGCAGCCCAGGCAGTTTTAGCTATTGGGGATTTCGGACCCGAAGTTACCCAAATTCAGAACCGCCTCAGAGCATTAGGATATTTAAGCGCTAACGCCACCGGATACTTTGGTGAGGAAACTCAAAACGCAGTTATTCGGTTCCAGCGCGATAACCGTTTAGTCCAAGATGGCATAGTAGGTCCTAATACCGTTGTGGCTTTGATCGCAACCAACCAGAACGCCATCAGTCGGCCTCTCAATACTATCCCAGTCAGCGATCGCCAATTAATCGGTTTAGGATTAGGAGACAGCGGACCCGGAGTTACCAGCCTCCAAAATCGCCTGCGAAATCTTGGTTTTTTCAACAACAACTCCACCGGATATTTTGGACCAATCACCCGGGATGCCGTCATTCGTTTTCAGCAAGCCAACTTAATTGCAGCCACAGGTCTAGTTACAGAAGACACCCTAGCCATTCTCAATCGCGGCACAGGTAGCCTCGCTGGAAATGTTAGCCTTGGTCCCGGTAGTTTTGGCCCTATAGTCGGCTTAGTACAACGAGAATTGCAACGACTCGGTTTTTTCCCAGGTCAAATTACCAATTTTTATGATGAGGTAACATTCCAAGCCGTTCGTAACTTTCAAATGGTGAACGGTCTCACCCCCACAGGCTTTATTGGACCCACTACCCAAAGCCTTCTCGCCAGTCAACAGGTGTTGGGTCATGGTGGTATCACTTCCAACCCTACCAATGTTTCCATGAACCAATCTAATCCCTCCTCAATTCTCCTGCTGGGAAGTCGGGGAGCAGATGTAATTGCACTTCAGCAGCGATTACAGCAATTAGGGTACTATACAGGGATGATTGATGGGGTTTTTGGTGAATCTACCCGCGTGGCTGTCCTTCGCTTCCAACGGGATAATGCCATCACCCAAACAGGTCAAGTGGGACCCACCACCCAATTCCATTTAGCTAGGGCTACTATCCAACGCCCCATCATACCCGCAGCTCCAGCCGGTCCAGGGTTCGTCGTCAGACCTGTGGCAACTAATCCTAATACATATATAGCAATGGGTAACGCCGGAGAAAATGTGCGGCGCATTCAAAGGCGGTTAAGGGAGTTAGGCTTCTATAATGGCCCGATTAATGGTTTTTTTGACGGCCAGACCCAAAATGCTGTAATTCAATTTCAGCAAGCCTATAATATCACTACCACCGGGATTGTTGGACCGACTACAGAGACCTACTTATTTAACGTCACTCGGCCTAGTTTTGGTCATATCAATCAGCACTGATTCATTTAAGCTGAACATTCCTGAACATTGATTGACAATGCTCGGACTGTAACTATAGCAATACCATCATTC
>NZ_JARPLU010000172.1:0-9673 GCF_032349615.1 Limnospira sp. PMC 1279.21
GCACGGTTTTGAATGGGAGTTGGGAAAGGTGACTTTCCTTTCGACCCCTACCAAAATCGCCGGGTTCCGACGATTACACTTGTGGACGGGGTGCTGCCGACAGTCCCGGACGAAGCAAGAAATAAACATCAAGATCCGGCTATGTCCGGTTTTGTTTAAGTTTTATAGAGCAGAGTTTAATTTAATCGCAGTAGAGAGTCTCGCGGGTATCGCGTCCCGTGACTGGATTTGTACCGTCCGCCACTTCACAAAGCAGTTGTTGCTGATCTCGACGCAACATGACATCAGTAAAATCAGCCCCAGTAATAATCGCCCCACGGAAATCCGCATTGTAGGCGTAGGCTTCCTCCAGCAAAGCATTAGTGAGATTAGCCCTAACTAACCGCGCCGTGTCTAGGGTAGCAAGACGTAAATCAGCAGACTCTAGGTTAACATCCTGCATTTTCGCCCCAAATAGGCTAACTCCCCGTAGGTCGGTATGACTGAAATTGCTACCCTGTAGGTTAGCAAAATCAAACTCGGAGTCCTTGAGATCCTGTCCTGAGAAGTCCACACCTATCAGATTGCGTTTTTCGTAGTTTTCCGCGATCGCCACAGTAGGTATGGTAATAGTAGCTATTATTGCCCAACCCATCCCTAAAATTAAAGCGATCGCAGCTATACGCGAGAGAATTGTCCTATTGATTATCCTGGGAAACGAGAAACCCATACCTTTTGATCTATCTATCCAAAAATCTATAATTGAGTTTACTGTAATGTCGCGTCATATAGGAACATTGGGAGAACAACTCGTCGCGCAATGGTTACAACAAACAGGCTGGCGGATTTCATACCATCAATATCATTGTCGTTGGGGAGAAATCGACCTGATTGGTCATCGAGAAACCACCATAATTTTTGTAGAAGTCAAAACCCGCAGTCGCGGAAACTGGGACGCAAACGGTGCTTTAGCCATTACTGTCACCAAACAAGCCAAACTGATCCGAACCGCAGAACACTTTTTAAGCACCCATCCCCATTTCAGCAATTATCCTTGTCGATTCGATGTCGCCCTAGTTAGATGTAAACACCAGAACCCAGCAGCACAGAACCCGATTAAAGAATCATCTCAGATTGTGACACCCGGTAAACCCATCGACATAGAAGCCTATCAGCTTACCCTAGAAGACTATATCGAATCAGCTTTTCCCTGAGCGAAATCAGCGCCACTTCCAGCCAAACAATCAAGTTAAAGATCAGGCTAGAGCCTCTGGACAATACCCCAGACCCCTAACAAACTGAGTGCGGAATGTTTCAATATCCTCTCGGTTTGGGCTACCATGAGAAACTACCGCCACCTGGTAGCGACGCATCACACTCAAGGGAGATTGTCCCGTTTCCAAGGCCCACAAAGCCATCTGAATGCGAATGTCGGGTTCATAGGGAATCCCCAATTCGTACATAAAAGCCCTAAAATCACCGTGTTGGTGGGGCGTTAAATATTCACTCATCTTAACTTTGACGATCCAGCCGTCAATTTGATGAATCACGGTCATAAACTTGACCGGAAGCTGAGTTTCACCCCTAAGAAAATCAACAACTCTCAGTGTTAAACTCGTATTGGCAAGGTAATATAGATATTCCATTCCGTTTTTCTCCCGCGTCTTGCTGTCTCCCCCACCCGCTTGCAACTCCTCAATGGTCAAGGACTTGTTACCCACTGCTGCGACAGTGCAATAGTTATTAGGGTATCGGTTACTAGGTTTCGAGTGTCGGGTGTTAGGTCTCAGCCAGAGGCTTTCAGAAAAATTCCTTACTCCCCGTTCTGGTGTTCCCTATTCCCTGTTCTGTATTTCCTGTTTTGACAAGGCTATACTTATATCATTGCGGGATCTTACCCCTTTTAATAGGGGGAAAACACCCAATCTGATCTGGGGGATTCTACCCAAGTTTACCCCAGATCAGCGATTTTAGTGTTGGGATTGACAGAAGTAGTGGACAAATTAGATAGAACTTTGCAGGGGTATGACTATGAATTACCTCCCGATCGCATCGCCCAAAATCCAGTAATCCCTAGGGACTCATCCCGCCTGTTAGTGGTGGATTCGCCGCCGTCCCATCAACACCGTTTATTTCGGGATTTACCCGATTTATTGCAACCAGAGGATTTACTGATTCTCAATAATACCCGTGTACTCCCCGCCCGTCTCTACGGTCGCAAGAGTACCTCGGCGGCGATCGAGATTTTATTGCTACAGGAACAAGCCCCAAACTGTTGGTTAGCTTTGGTCAAGCCCGGAAAACGGTTTAAGATAGGCGATCGCCTAGAGTTTCCCTCCAAATCTGGCCGCGAAATACTCTATGCTACTGTTATTGATACCAACCCCGGTACGGGCGGAAGGTTGCTCAAGTTTGAGGTTCCCCAAGGTCAATCTTTGGTTTCCATTTTAGATCAATTTGGCGAAATCCCTTTTCCTCCCTATGTTACTGATTCTCAGGCTGTGGCGGAACAGTATCAAACTATTTATGGGACGCGCCCTGGGGCGGTAGCTGCACCCACCGCCGGGTTACACTTTACAGAAGAACTATTCCAACGACTTTCAGACCACCACATTGATCATGCTTTCCTCACCCTTCATGTGGGGTTAGGGACTTTTCGCCCCGTAGAAGTTGAGGATATTACCACCCACCAAATGCACGCCGAATGGGTGGAATTGCGCCCGGAAACCGTCGATAAAATTAATCAAACCCGCGCCCGTGGTGGTCGCATCATTGCCGTGGGAACTACGGTAGTGCGGACCTTGGAAGGCATAGCAGCCGCCCAAAATTCTCTCGATGGCTGCATTCAACCCTACTGCGGGGAAATTAACCTATTTATTTATCCTGGCTATCGGTGGCGGGTCATTGATGGACTGATTACTAATTTTCACCTACCGCGATCGAGTTTACTGATGTTGGTATCGGCTTTAATTGGTCGCGAAAGACTGATGAAATTATATCAGGATGCCTTAGAACAACCGCCCAATGATTTCGGGAACCGATATCGCTTTTACTCTTTTGGTGATGCTATGTTGATTCTGCCATCAGCGGTTCAAAAATAACCCCAAAGCCGGACATCAACACAAACTGACATCCGGCTTTTGAACCAACATCCCGGGGTTATTCCTCGTCGCCCTCCTCATCATCTGTCGGATAGACGAAACTTGCGGATCGACCTGTAAGGACCGATTTACCTAGGGATAAGGCTTTTTCGGCTTGGACTCTAGCTTTGCGCTTCCAAGTCGCTTTTCGCATATTCCGCTTTGATTTAGAGGTTCGTTTCTTTGGAACAGCCATGACCAGATTAAACTCAAATTTAACAAGACAAACTCTGATTGTATCATATTCGGCGACAATATGGCATCGGCTACCCGAAACCCCCAACCCCAACCCGTCAGCTAAACCCCAATACCCAATTCATTGATAACTATTATGATTGAATGCCTTTAATGACGCGATCTGCAATCATTCCTAGGGAGTTTCCTAGCTGCTTTTTCAGCCGCCATTTGGCAAAGTCTTTATCGTATGCTTCTCCCTGAGTTTGATAGGCTTTCCAGGCTTGCAAACTCAATCCTAGACCCCATAGTAAAGCGATCGTTAAAGCAAAAGCCATACCCTGGGTAGTCACCAGATTTAATAAAATCAGGAAAGAGTTAACGATCGCATATTTAACAGCATCTTGCCGTAATTTTTGCCGACGTTCCTGATTAAATACCTGTTTTTCGGTTAACTCGACTTTCCGAGTCTGCCATTCCAATTCTGCCGCCTGTAAATTTTCCGGGCTAATTCCCAACTCCATTGCCATTTCCTCCAACTGGGTGCGGGTGAGTTCCCCAGTTTCTTGACCGCGTGCCATGGCAATTTGTAAAATTTCCTGGGCATCTTCTTGTTGAATATAAGTGGGACTGATGTTGGTATTTAGATTATTTTCCATAGCCAATGTCTGTATAACTGTTCTCATAACTGCGATTTTAGCAAGTTTTGACTAAACTTGAGCAGTCGCCACCGTCTCCGATTATCCAGTCACCGCAGATATATTCAGTTATACTATAGCCAAAATTATGGTCATTTAGATGATTATATCACACATAATCCTGAAAAATTGGCGCAACTTTCGTGTGGTTGAGGTGGACTTATGCGATCGCATATTTATAGTAGGTCCAAATGCCTGTGGTAAGTCTAACTTTCTCGATGCTTTCAGATTTTTAAGGGATTTAGCCAAACCCGGCGGCGGTCTGCAAAAAGCCGTAAGCGATCGAGGTGGAGTTTCTCAAATTCGGAGTCTTTCCGCCCGTCGTTATCCTCATGTAGAAATCGAAATCCATCTATCCCCAGCCAATGGGACAGCACCCCTTTGGAAATACGCCATAGGATTTAAACAGAGGAAAGGTGGGAAAAATGAACCCATTATTGCTTATGAAAAAGTCTGGCATCACCACCAACAAATTATCAACCGACCTGATCAAGATGATCAACGAGATGAGTTAAGACTTACCCAAACATATTTAGAGCAAATTAATGCCAATGCCCAATTTAGAGACATTGCCAAATTTTTAGAATCGATTTTATACCTACATATAATTCCCCAATTAGTTCGCCACCCCGAAGCATTTGCTACCCCCGGACTTTCCGAAGATCCCTTTGGCAGAAATTTTTTAGAAAGGGTAGCCAAGACACCCGAAAAAACTCGCAGATCACGACTCAAAAAAATTGAAGAAGCCCTCAAGTTAGCTGTCCCCCAGTTAAAAAATTTAACTGATACTAAAGATGAAATGGGTGTCCCTCATTTAGAGGCGATTTATGAACATTGGCAACCCCAAGCCGGAAAACAAAGGGAAGACCAATTTTCTGATGGTACATTAAGACTAATTGGACTACTCTGGTCTTTGTTAGAATCGGATTCCTTATTATTACTAGAGGAGCCAGAATTATCATTAAATTCGGGAATTATCAACCAGCTACCTGCCCTAATATATCGACTACAAAGGTCTAAAAAACGGCAAGTTATTATTACTACCCATAGTGCCGATTTACTTTCAGACCAGGGTATTGGTGGCGAAGAAGTTATCTTAATGATACCTAAGCCGGAGGGAACCGAAGTTAAAATTGCTTCTCATGATGACAACATTAGACTGTTATTAGAAGGAGGTTTAACTATAGCAGATGCTGCATTACCTCAGACCGTCCCCCCTCAAATTCAACAACTAAGTTTATTCTCATGATTAAGTTTGTGCAAAAATAATGGCAAATAGAAGGGGCTAAGGTTAATTCTCCTAGTCTAAGGCGGGCTATGGATGTAATCATAGCGTTTCAGCCTACATGGACTTAATACAAACCCATCACTGGGGTGAGCAAATTTTACCAAAACTTTACATATTAAATAAGCACTGGGATAAAGCCAACATAATGGTTATGCTATAATCACAGCAAATCATCACAGAACCCTCAATCCTTAATCAATTCATATAATTATGTTAAACCACCCTCGCCCAAATAAACCAAACTCCCAGTTGACCCCCAAAGGTTCTCTAAGTCAAAAAACCTTATTTCAGATTACTGTATGTACAGCTTTAATCGTGACAGTTAGTGCGATCGCTAATTATATGCAAGCGATATCAGCATTGAGAAATCAGAAATTAACGCAACTAGAAGAGTCTGTGGTGGAAAGAGTAGCCAGAGAACAGCAAATCTTTGATTTAGCGGCGGATAATCATGCTATCCTGAAATCGGAAATTCTGAGGAAATTTGCACAACCAGCCCCCGCCAATTTAGAAGAGGAATTTAATAATTTATTGATCCGATACCCGGACGGCGTTATCCGTAACAACCCCGCCAATTTTGATGGTCAACGACAGGCGGGAGTGTATATTGATAAATCCTTAGAAATCACCCCAGAAATTCGTCGTAAAGTCATTGATTTACAAAGGTTAATCGAATCCTACGGTAGTGCGTGGCATAATCGTTTTGATAGTACCTTCATTATGACCCCGGAGAATATTACTATTGTTTATTGGCCGCAAGTTCCTAATTATGTTCAAGAAGCTGATGCTAACTTTTATATGCCCCAAAAACCAGAGTATTTAGTCGCCACTCCTGAGAATAATCCTCAAAGAAAAACCGTTTGGACTACACCCTATTATGAACCAGTCAGTCAGCTTTGGTTAGTCACGGCTTCAACCCCCGTTGATTATAATGGTCAAACCATAGGAACTCTTGGTCATGACATCACCCTAAATCAGTTAATCGAAAGAACAGTTAATAATCATATTGAAGGAGGATATAACCTAATTTTTAGAGGAGATGGTCAGTTAATCGCTCATCCCGACCTCATAGATAAAATTCAAGATAGCACTACTACAGTTAAGATCCAAAACTTGCAGGATAGTAACTTAATGAATATATTTAAATTAGTGAAAAATGCTCCCCCAAATCAATTTATCATACCTAATTATCAAGATGATCAATACCTAGTTTTTCGCCAAATGCCTGGTCTTAACTGGTATTTTGTTACGGTTTTTCCTCGGTCTATTTTAAGAAAACAATCCCTAAATTTTGTGCTGACAAATATCCTGATTGAAGTGATTTTACTATTATCATTAATGGTCTTAGTTTGGGTGGTTTTAAAACGACAAGTATCGGCACCATTGCAACAACTAATTAATGCGACTCAGAAAATTTCCGCAGGTGATTATAATGTGTCTCTTGCAGATGATAGAGAGGATGAACTAGGTTTTTTGGCTCACTCTTTTAACTTAATGGCTGCGGAGATATCTAATAGAAACAAAGAATTACAAGGAACATTACAAAATCAAAAAATGTTAGTGCATGAAGTCACGATAACTATGAATGAGTTAAACAGTTCAGCTAGGGGTTCGGCTGAACAGGCTTCTAAGGCAGCAGTAGCAGCTAAACAGGTATTATATTTGATTAAAGGTGATCACGAATATGCGGATAGTTATTACCATGATTGTTTACAAGAAACGGTGAATAAACTTGCCGATAAAATCTCGGATTTAAACAATAAGATTGTCCAAATTGGCTTAATATCTACTATGGTCAGTAATTTCGCGAATCAAACTAATATATTGGCTTTAAATGCTGCGGTTGAGGCGGTACAAGCTGACCATAATAGTGGACAAGGATTTAATGTAATCGCGAATGAGATTCGTAAACTGGCTGATCAAAGTAAATCCTCAGCGGCAGAAATTAACAATTTAGTACATGATCTTAAAAAAGCGATGAGTTCTACAGTCCGAGTCACAGAGGAAAGTCAAACCGGATTTAATGAGGTGGTTAATGGGATTAACAGTATAGTAGAAAATTCTCAGACTATTTCTCTCAATATTAATCAGCAATCAGTAGCTATTGAACAGGTTTTAGAGATGATGAATGATTTAAATGTCAATTATGAAATTCCCAGATAAATCGGGTTAAATTGATGGGGCGATCGCTTTTAGACCCATGATAGATAAAATTGTTTTACAGACTTTCCAAAAATTTCTTGATGGTTTCCTGATAGCGATCGCCTCCCATTTCTTTGACATGATTGTGATCAGCATCAGGAATCATCAGCAATTGTTTGGGTTCAGGACAAGCCTGGTATAACTTCTCACTCATACTGGCGGGAACCAACTCATCAGCGGTCCCGTGTGTGAATAAAATCGGCATTTTCAATTCCCGAACTTTCGCAATAGAATCAAATTTTTGATGCAATAACCAATTAATTGGAAAAATTCCATATTGTTTCTTTACCTTGACCATATCGAGGATAGAAGTAAAGGAACTTTCGATAATCAATCCGGCAATTTCTGGGTGTTTGGTCGCCAATTCAATAGCGATCGCACCTCCCAAAGAATGCCCAAATACGACAATTTTATTGGGGGAAATTTGCCGCTCATTAACCAAATAATTAAAAGCTAACTCGGCATCTTCATAAACTTGTTTTTCACAGGGAAAGCGATCGCTACTACAACCATAACCTCGATAATCTATCAACCACACGGAAAATCCCAGATTATGAAATTGTTTGGCATAGCCTAAATTACCACCAATATTACTACTGTTTCCATGCAAATCAAAAATCACCATGTCGGAATCGCCAGGAATCCACCAACCATTAATCTGTTCACTTTCTGATGTGGAATCGGGGAATTTTAACCAAACCTCTTGATATGGCATACCTAACAAATCGGGAGTTTTTTCAATGGTCTTAGATGGGAAAAAAATCAACCGATTTTGAAACCAAAGTAACCCAACACAGATAACGAGATAGCTAACTATAGTCAGGACAGTGATAATTAAGATAGCTTTAGGGAACAATGAAATCATAGAATTAAATCTGATGTCTATTTTCGGAAATTAATGCCGATCTGTAGATCATGGCTAGTATATCTAAACTAGATCTACTGTCTTGCATCTGGTGAGACCCTGTTTTAAGATCACTAATGGCAAGTTGAGAGCCAAAACTAGGCGCTTATGGATGAGATAATTCCAACCACCCGACCCTACACTACTGTTATTTTAGCCATGAGTGCGGATGGCAAAATTGCTGATCCGATGCGATCGCCTGCCAGATTTGGCTCTAATGCCGATATAATTCACCTAGAACGACAAATTGCCCAAGCCGACGCTGTACTGTTCGGAAACGGCACTCTCGCCGCCTATGGAACAGTTTTAAGGGTGTCTTCAACAGAATTGTTAGGCGCGCGGGAAAAAAACGGAAAACCCCCCCAACCAGCTCAAATAGTCTGTTCCGCATCAGGAAAAATTAACCCAACCCTCAAATTTTTTCAACAGCCTGTTCCCAAATGGTTACTGACCACATTCTTAGGGGGTCAGCCTTGGAAACGATTTTCCGACCACTTCGACGAAGTGATCGTCGCTGACGACTCCAATGGAGTGATCACCTGGTCAGAAGCGTTACAGCAACTGAGAGACCGAGGTATACAGAAACTAGCGGTCTTAGGTGGTGGTCAGCTAGTGGCATCTTTAATGGCTTACCATGCGATCGATGAGTTTCAACTCACAGTCTGTCCCCTAATTTTGGGGGGAACCACATCACCCACTCCGGTGGACGGAGAAGGATTTTTATCTCGCTTCGCACCCCATTTACAATTGTTGAGTGTCCAACAGGTAGATGATGAGGTATTTCTGCACTATCGGGTTAAATCTGCTCTATAAAACTTAAACAAAACCGGACATAGCCCGATATTGATGTTTATTTCTGGCTTCGTCCGGGACTGTCGGCAGCACCCCGTCCACAAGTGTAATCGTCGGAACCAGGCGATTTTTCTAAATTTATACTGGCGTTCAAATCTCTATCAATCTTCAGGCCACAGTTTGGACATTCAAAAGTCCGACGGACTAGGGGCATTTTTTGACGATGGCCACAGTTAGAACAAAGTTGACTGGATGGATAAAATCTATCGGCAATAATCAACTTTGAACCATAACGTTCTGCCTTGTAACCTAGTTGACGACGGAACTCATAAAATGAAGCATCAGCGATAGAACCCGCCAAACCATGATTTTTCAGCATTCCAGACACATTCAAATCTTCAATGACTACTTGGCTGTGGTTTTTAGCCAAAAAAGTAGTGATTTTATGAATCGTGTCACGGCGAATATTAGCTACTCTTTGATGTAGCTTTTGAAA
>NZ_JARPLU010000173.1:0-9482 GCF_032349615.1 Limnospira sp. PMC 1279.21
ATCGTCGCATTGTCAGGCAATAGCCGGATAAATGTCGCGTAAATGTATCAGGTATAGACAATGGAAAACGAAACAAATCCGTGGAACGAAATGGCCAATCAATGGGTAAACACCTGGACTCAGACCGGAAATGACATCTGGAAAAACTGGTTTGATCTGATGAGTGGGTCAGGAGTATCTGACACCGATAAAAATGGCCAGTCCCACTCCGGGGGAATAACCGAACAAATGGCAAAAAATCAGGCCTCATTGATGCGTTTTCTACAATTTTCCTTTGAAGCCTGGAAAGATATATTACCAAAAGTTGAATCTGGTGCGAATTGGGAACAAACCCTAGAAAACTACTCCCAGCAAATTCGCCAGCAAATGGAACAATATATGAGTGTTCCCACTAAGATGACCGGAAGCGGCACGACCCTGGGGAAACTCTACATGGAACAAATGCAGAAGTTTAACCAAATGTGGATGAACTACAGCGGCGCGGCTATGGTTCCCATGGGTGAAGCCATGATGGGTAAAAGTGAAGCATTAATCGAGTTAAATAACCTCTACTGGGAACAACTGTATCAACCCAGCCTAGGAACCCTGCTACAAAGTCCGATGTTTGGTATTAGTCGCGAGTTGAATAGTACCATGATGAGTCATTTTCAGGCTTGGATAAATTTTTATCGCGCTAGTAATGATTATCAGGTAGTTTTAGCAGATATCCAAGTCCGCGCCTTTGAGAAGTTAATCGAAAAATTAGCGGCGGGAGTTAGCAAAGGCGAAAAAGTCGAAACTTGGCGGCAGTTTCAGCAGTTATGGAGTGTGGCTATAGATGATGTATTTGAGGAAACTTTCTGTTCCGAAGATAAACTCAAAATTAGGGGAAGGTTTATTAACTCCCTCAACGCCTATCGACTAGAACAACAAAAGTTGATGGAGATTTCTATGCGATCGCTCAATCTCCCCCTCCGCAGCGAAATTGACGAAATGCACAAAATCATTTACGAACTCCGCAAAGAGGTTAAATCTCTCAAAAAACAGATATCCACCATGACAGCATCTTCACCCAAACCCGAGTCAATTCAAGAAGTAAGTTGAGAGAAAGTTACTCCTAATATTTGTCTCAACAGTCTGACTCAATTCGTGATCCAATTTAATATGTCTTTGCTTGGAGGACATCAAGCTATGTTACCTTTCGCCTTACAAATGGGTTTAGAAGACTTAACCCAGGAATATGCAGACCTCACCGAAAAAATTGTTCATGGTATGGACAACCTTAGCAGTTTACGGGAGGAAGAAATTATCGTTGGGGTCACACCCAAAGAAGCAGTTTATCAGGAAGATAAAGTCACCCTTTATCGTTTTGAACCCAAAGTCAAAAAAACCCTTTCTGTACCCCTGCTAATTGTTTATGCTTTAGTCAATCGTCCCTTTATGGTAGATTTGCAAGAGGGTCGTTCCTTAGTTGCTAATTTACTCAGTTTGGGATTAGATGTCTATTTGATTGACTGGGGATATCCTACCCGTAGCGATCGCTGGTTAACCTTAGATGATTACATCAACGGTTATATTAATAACTGTGTTGATTTTCTGCGCGATCACTATGAACTCGATAAAATCAACCTCCTAGGAGTTTGTCAGGGAGGAACCTTTAGCCTCTGCTACAGTTCCCTATATCCCGAAAAAGTGCAAAACCTCATCACCATGGTTGCGCCAGTCAACTTTGATATGCCAAATACCCTGTTAAATGCGCGGGGAGGCTGTACATTGGGACCGGAAGCCATAGATGTTGACCTCATGGTTGAGGCTTTAGGTAACATTCCCGGCGACTATTTAAACATCGAGTTTCTGATGTTAAAACCCCTACAATTAGGATATCAAAAATATCTCGATTTACCCGAAATCATGGGAAGTCGCGACAAACTGCTAAACTTCCTCCGCATGGAAAAATGGATTTTTGATAGTCCCGACCAAGCCGGAGAAACCTATCGCCAATTCCTGAAAGATTTTTATCAGGAAAACAAACTAATCAAAGGCGAAGTAATGATTGGTGATTCTCGGGTAGATTTAAGCAATATTACCATGCCAGTTCTCAACCTCTACGCCGAGAAAGATCACCTAGTCCCCCCTTCCTCTTCCCTAGCCTTAGAGGAATACATCAGCAGTGAGGACTACACCGCCAAATCCTTCCCTGTAGGTCATATCGGTATGTATGTCAGTGGTAAAGTACAGCGAGACCTACCCCCAACCATTGTTGATTGGTTAAAAGTGCGAGAGTAATTTGATTAGCGGCTAATTAGGGGGGGTTGACAAAAACAATCTACCCCCTTCCGCTTTTTTGATGCCTTACTTCACACTCTCGGCAGTTTTACGCATAGTATTAAAATACTCTGTCCAGAGTTGTTTTTGAGCATCCAGCATCATTTGGGTGGTCTGCTTTTGTGTCTCCAGATAAGACTTAACCATTTCCTCCTGCAATTTCAGAGTCTGTTCAAAACCCTCTGATAAATTAGAGGGAGGCTTCCAACCCGGAAAACCCTCCATCCAAGTGTCAAACCATTTTTTCTGCAAGTCTACCATTTGCTTTTGGTAATCTTCAAAAAGCTTAGTATCCATATTGCATAAACCAGTAAATTACTTCTCGCCAATCAAATCTGACTCTGATTGACTCCATAGCGATTCCCGGCCAGTCGTTTCCTAAAGCCTGGGAAACACTACCCTAAATTATAAGATAATTTGCTCAAAATTGATGCTTTTTAGCTAATCTATAGATTTGTAACAAAATCTCATTTTTCCCATCAATTGACCCCAGGTATTCTCAAAAAGCCGCCGACCTAAGCGCTAGGGAGGATCTTAGTTTACGGAATATTAACCGAATTTTAATCTTTAGAAGCGATCGCCAACAACAATCTATCCCCAGACATAAATTGTAGTTTGAGATACCACTGCTGAGGGATTTTAGCCACATCAGTTCACCAAGAACTTTTTTATTAAGTTTTATTATGTTAAGCTGTGTTACAGTAGATTGCTAAAACACTACCATCCAGGTAAAGACCACTGCCAACTTAGGAGAGCAGCATCCCATGATACAAGCAGTTGCAACAACCAAGTTTGCGCCCACCCATACGAAACAGACCCCCCTAAGAATTATCGCTTTGGGGGACAGTCTGATTTATGGATTCGGAGATCCAGTCGGCGGAGGTTGGGTAGAACAATTGCGACGCGAGTGGATGTCTCCAGAGAAGGGCGGTCATGCGCTTTACAACCTAGGGATTCGTGGTAATACCGTCGCCCAAGTTACCCAGCGTCTCGAGCAGGAATTTCGGCAACGGGGAGAATTAAGAAACCGCCTACCAGACCTAATTATTTTATCAGTAGGACTCAATGACACCCCCCGCTTAGGAAGACCCAACGGCCGATCGCTCACAGATTTCGACGCATTTCGCATCCATGTCGCCACCCTTCTGGAAAGGGCCCAAAGCCTCTGTCCAGTCATCTTCGTAGGAATGCCTCCCGTTGACGAAAGCAAAATGCCCTTTTTAGGCTGTATGTACTACAACCACGCGGACCAATACGCCTACAAAGAAGCCACACGGCGAGGCTGCGAAGTCCGGGATATCCCCTATTTAGATATATTCGACCTGTGGCTGTCTCGTGGGGAAGATTGGGTGCGATCGCAACTGAGTTCCGACGGTTTACATCCCAATGTTCAAGGCTACCAAAGTTTACTGAAAGACGTTCAGAATTGGGAGCCCATCGCCAACCTAGGTTAAACCCAACCCCCCCAACTTCTGGTTATTTATTGGTAACCAGAGGTATCTGTTTAGCCCAATCAAAATAACTATCCCACCACTGTTTTTGAGCAGTGGCGATAGTTTCCAGGGCTTCCTGCTGTATTTTCAGAGTCCCATTGACAGTTTCTTGTTGAAAATCTAACGCCTTCGTCATAGCCTCAGAAGTATTAGATAGATCCTTGATACTGTCCCAACTATTTTTCCAGGTATCCAGCCATTGTTGCTGATAGTCTTCAAACCAATTTTTGCTCATGATTCCCTCAACGGTGAAAACAACAAAATAACCACAACTCGCAGCGGGTAAGCACCTACTGCTTATGATCAGTCTCAGCAACCACCACCCCACCAGTCGCCGTCCCAGGTAGTGGCGATCGCTACTCTCAAAATCTATAAACGTCAATTCTGTTTCGTCTGGTGAGTAATTATACCATCATTATCTGAGATTGAATACCTGATTCTACCAATTTCAGGTGTTGAAACCCGATCTTTGGCTGACATTGTGATCCAGCCTTCCCCGTCCGTCATCACAACCCCCACCATAGATCTGGCTAAACTGTCAAGATATCATGACATTATCAATTCCCAGTAAAATTAAGTAGATATCAAAAAGTTCTATTTAATGTGCAACACTTCCCTTTCGGCAAAAAAGTTATACCATGACAGGTCTAGCCACTTCAGCATTTTACCAATCCCTGACAATCCCGGTTTATCCTCAGTAAATTTACGGAAACAGACCCCACAAACAACCCCGGAAATTTCAGTGAAAATACATATTGGCAAAATGTAGTCAAAAATGTAATCTGGAATCAGAGTATAAATTTTCCATGCTAATAACTCAGCCGAGATTCTCTAATTCATTGACACAACCGCGAAAATATGGCGCTGGTATCGGCAAATTGTCAGTGTAATTATGACTGTGGAACCCCCAGAGAGTGTTAATCCCAGGGAAAATGGCAGATTTCCCCCTTGTGGTCTAGTCCTGTGGCGGCGCACGGCTCCAATCAGAAGCTATGGGAGAAGCGGGAGATGATGTACTTCAAGCTAACTTGGCGGGTGATTGTTTGACTGATGGCGGAAGTTATCTAAATTCTGAGAGTATTTATTAATGCTAGGAATTAGGGAACTTTAAGTATAGCGATCGCCTGTGGAGTTAGTCATTAATAACCAAGAAGATTTGGGAGTGACATCTCATGGATGAAATCGTAAGAAAATTAGCAGGTGTGGGTTTACCAGCAGTGGTTCTGTTAATTACCATGGCGACTACAGGACTGACGGGAGCCGCCGCGATCACAGCGGCTTTAGCAATGCTAGGACCTGGTGGGATGCTGGGCGGAATTGTATTATTAGGAATCATTGGACTAGCATCGGACGCATTGACTAAATATGGTTTAAAAACGCTTCTAG
This sequence comes from Limnospira sp. PMC 1279.21, assembly GCF_032349615.1. Lineage (NCBI taxonomy): Bacteria > Bacillati > Cyanobacteriota > Cyanophyceae > Oscillatoriales > Sirenicapillariaceae > Limnospira > Limnospira sp. PMC 1279.21. Next base: position 5,184 of record NZ_JARPLU010000173.1, read on the forward strand.
TGGAAGTTTATTGGCAACGGCTCCAAGATGGTGAAAGTCCGTCGAAGTTATGCCGTGAAATTGATTGGCTGCCAATTACCAAGGAATTGAAATTGGTACTTAAAGATTCCCTGGGTCAGTTGTGACGGAAAAAGCGATCGCCCTTTGTGGCTCGGGTTTCACCCAACACTTGTGGCTCGGGTTTCACCCAACACTTGTTGCTGGGGTGAAACCGGAACGCGATCGCCCTTATCAAGGGTAACACAATTTACCATGTTCGATGTAGCTTGGTAGGTTGGGTGAAACTCCGTGAAACCCAACAGGGAGAGAGATGGTGGCGTTGGGTTTCGTAGCGACCCCCAACCTACTTAACTGGGTAGCGGAGCCATCGGGTTACATCGAAGGTGGTTCCCGTCAACTTGATCGCCCGACCAGAGCGATCGAAAACCGGACCGCCTCGGGCGTTGATATGGCGAATTTCCCCATCGTTGGCTCGAATGATGCGTAAGTTCACTTCAAAGGCTTTTCTTTGCAGTGCCGGAATCCGAATCGCCTCCTCGTGGAGTGGGAGATCGTCGGGGTGAATCAGGGCCGAAACTTCTTCGGGTTTGGGAGCCGGCAGATTCGGATCGAGGCCATGGATGAGAAAAAGTTCCTCCGTCCAATAGGTTTCGCGAGTTTCGACATCGAACTCCCAACACCCGACATGAGCCATTCGTTGAGCATTTCGCAACATCATTTCCGATCGCCGCAGTCGAGCTTCAATATGTTTGCGATGCTCAATTTCTCCGTGCAGGCGGGCATTCGCCACCATCAATTCTTGCCAGATGTTGGCGGCCATGGAATCGAGCATCTCTTTCGGGGGATCGGATAATCCCTTGGCGGACTGGGTTTCAATGTTGTAAACCGGATCGAGACAGTATCCCCGACCGTAGTGGGTTTGAATCAAATTGTTAATTCCCGCCTGTTCGAGTTTACGGCGAATGCTGCGGATGTGGCTGTTGATGGTGGCATCGGTGGGCAATTCATCGTCCAATGTCCAGAGGCGATCGCCAATTTTGTCGCGAGAAAACATTTGCCGGGGATGCCTCAAAAATAGCTCCAGAATTTGATATTCCTTGCGGTTGACTTTCAAAATTTGACCGCAGCAGGTGATCTGCCCGGAGGCGGGATTGAGAGACATGGGCCCCCAGGTGAGCAGGGGACTAGCCCGACGCAGGCTCCGCCGCGCCAGAGCCCGGAGATGAGCCAGCAGTTCTGGGATGCGAATGGGTTTCACCAAACAAGTATCCGCGCCGCTATCTAAACCCTCGATACAAGTCTCCGCATCGGAAGGCTCCAACATCAGCAAAACGATCACCGGGTTGCCCACATCCCGCAACCGACTACAGAAGGCAATTCCATCCAACTTGGGTAACAGCAACTCCAGCAAAACCGCATCGTACATAAATGCCTGGATCAATTCCCAAGCCTCCTCGCCATCGGTGGCCACATCGACGACAAAGTTTTGGCGAGATAAGTCTTGATGCAGTTGGTTCTGTAGGGTTGTGTCCGGGGAGGTGAGCAGAATTCTCATGGTTTGGTGTCCGGCTCGGGTAAATCGGCGGGAGCATACCTCCCACATTACACAAACTTTTCAGATTTCGATCATATATTATTCGGGTGTAGTTAAATCGGTCAGAGTGACTCTATGATTCCCGCCTCACATCAGGCCAATGATTTCATTCAAAAGAATGCCGTAACGAGCGGTGTAATCAACGCCATCATCAACGGCGTGATCGGCTGGCTTATGTTTCGAGGAAAAGAGACGATACCTCTGACCGTTGACACGATATCAGCCCATGAAAAAACGGTCTTCTCGACGGGGGTGATGACGGCATTCATGCTGTCGCTCATCTTAGGAACGATCGCCTTTTTTACATTCGGCAAAAAAGCCAAAGATTTCTCAGTTCCATTCCCCGAACTTTTAAACCGACCCTTTTTATTTTTTGGGGTGAGAACTATCCTATTTTATTCTCTGTTTGCCTTCGGTACGGTGACATTGTTTGCCCTCTTTTTACAAAAGTTTTTGGGAACGATTCCCGTGACACCATTAGTCGGTGCCATCATCTTGGGTATCATTGCCGGGATTGCCTCTTGGTTTATCAATGCGGCGGTCATGAAAGCCATGCTGCGGCACGAGTAGTAGAGCCGTTTCATTAGCCCTCGAAAACTAGCGAGCAGGAGAGGGATATTTGGCGGGAGAAAGGGTTAATTTTGATTATTTTTACGCCCGATTGAAGACTCTCTCCCCCATGTTTTCAGGTTGATAATTCGGATGGGATATGACGAGTATTTAATATTGTGGAGATTTTGCAAGTATGACAGTTTTGGAAACCTTCGGACTCCAGGATCAAGTCGCCATTGTCACGGGGGGCGGTGCCGGTATCGGTCGGGGCATTGCCGAATTATTTGCCCAGGCTGGGGCGGCGGTGGTCGTCAGTGATTTAAAAGAAGAAACGGCCACAGCAGTAGCCGACGGCATCAAGGAAAAAGGCGGTCGCTCTATAGCCGTGCCTTGCGATGTCACCAAGGATTCCGACTTGGAAAATTTGGTCCAGTCTACCCTCGACGCTTTTGGCAAAATTACCCTGCTAATCAACAATGCCGGGGGGGGCGGTCCTCAACCTTTCGATATGCCGATGGATACGTTTATTTGGGCTTACAAAATCAATGTATTTTCCGTGTTTCATCTGTGCCAATTGTGCGCCCCCCACATGGAAGCAGCCGGACAGGGGGCGATTTTAAATATCTCTTCGATGTCGGCGGAAAATAAGAATATCAACATGGCATCTTACAGTTCTTCCAAAGCCGCCGTCAGCCACCTGACCAGGAATATCGCCTTCGATTTGGGACCCAAGGGAATTCGGGTGAATGCGATCGCCCCCGGTGCCATCAAAACCGACGCGCTGGCGAAGGTGCTGACCCCCGAAGTCGAAAAAGTCATGCTCAAACATACCCCCTTGGCGCGGTTGGGAGAACCCAAGGATATCGCCTATGCGGCATTGTTTCTCTGTTCCCCCGCAGCCAGTTGGATCAGCGGGCAAGTGCTGACCGTCAGCGGCGGCGGCGTTCAGGAATTGGATTAATTTTTCGCCTGAGAAACTGACTGTATTTCAAAGTATTTAAACCCCAAAAGGAGACCACCATGAGCAATTTTGATTCCTTCGCCGACTTTCGGATGAATAACCATGTGGCGATCGTCACTGGCGGCGCTCAAAACATCGGGGAAGCGATCGCCAAAACCTTTTCCGGTGCCGGGGCGAAGGTGATGATTGCCGACTTGAACGGAGAAAAAGCCCAGGCTACCGCAGCCGCTATTCAAGCCGAAACTGGCAATGAAGCATTGGGCATCGGCTGCAACGTCACCGTCGAGGCAGACATCCAAGCCTGCGTCGCCAAAACCGTCGAAGCCTTCGGTGGCATTTCAACCCTGGTCAATAACGTCGGTTGGGGCAAAGCCTACGACGACCCCCTCGACGTTCCCTTGGAAGAGATGGTCGAAAGCTACAAACTCAATACCCTGTCAGCCATGCGGATGACCTCCGCCTGCCGCCCCTATCTCCTGCAAGCCGAAAATGCCACCATCACCAACTCCGGTTCCCTGGTGGGGGTCTTGCCCGCTTTTGACTTCATCGCCTACTCCGCCGCCAAAGCCGCACTCAACCACATGATGCTGGGTTTAGCCCACTATTTTGCCAAGCAGGTCCGCATCAACACGGTGCTGATCGGTACAGTCATCACCCCGGGCTACGCGGAGGCGGGTTTAGATGAACAGGCTCAGTACGCCCTGGCTCACCCCGACAACCTGACCGGGCGGGCTGGCAAACCCCAGGATATTGCCAACGCCTTCCTGTGGCTGGCTTCACCGGCGGGGTCCTGGGTGAGCGGCCAGACCTTGCAAGTCTCCGGCGGTGGCAAGCGGGTCCGCCTAAAGCCCGAATAAATCCGAGGGGGCGATTCCAGATGAAAATTTGGACCCTTTTTCACCCCCGGCAAACAACCAAAACATGGGCTGAGTCCCGCCGTTCCCACGGTTGCAGAAGTCGGGGGAGATGCCGTCCGCCCAGGGGGGTTATGTGTGGCTAGGTTATACGAACAGCACTGGAGCATGAAAACCTTGTCTCTTTAGCTCTTGGTAGGTTGGGTTTCACCCAACATTTGTAGGTTGGGTGAAACGAGGGTGAAACCCAATATAACGGAGAGATGGTGGTGTTGGGTTCCGTACCTCCACCCAACCTACTTAAATAAGCGATCGCTCTTGGTAGGTTGGGTTTCACG
>NZ_JARPLU010000174.1:0-9453 GCF_032349615.1 Limnospira sp. PMC 1279.21
CATCAGGATTTCCTTGTCCGATTTTCCATAAACTTTCTGCCGCCTGAATACGGGTATATTCATTCTCTGTGGTGCGGATAACTTGGAGCAAACCAGCGATCGCATCAGGATTTCCTTGTCCGATTTTCCATAAACTTTCTGCCGCCTGAATACGGGTATATTCATTCTCTGTGGTGCGGATAACTTGGAGCAAACCAGCGATCGCATCGGGATTTCCGACACCGATTTCCTCTAAACTATATGCCGCTCGCCTACGGGTATCTTCATCCTCAGTCGTGCGGATAATCTCGAGCAAACCAGCGATCGCATCAGGGTTTCCCTGTCCGATTTCCTCTAAACTCCATGCTGCCCGCCAACGAGTCAATTTATCCTCAGTGGTGCGGATAATTTCGAGCAAACCAGCGATCGCATCGGGATTTCCTGGGTCGATTTCCCCTAAACTAAATGCTGCCTGATAACGGGTATTTTCATTCTCAGTAGTGCGGATAATTTCAAGCAATACAGCGATCGCATCAGGGTTTCCTGGGTCGATTTTCCCTAAACTATCTGCTACCCGCCAACGGGCCCATTCATTCTCAGTGGTGCGGATAATTTCGAGCAATACAGCGATCGCCTTGGGATTTCCTGGGTCGATTTTCCCTAAAGTCTCTGCTGCCTGCATCCGACTGTCCTTTTCTGGGCAATTCTCAATAAGTTCAATCAGTGCGGACATCGCCAAGGGTCTAATGGTTTGTGGTATCACCTCTCTCGCCGCTTCTTCGATGGGTTCTAAAAAGGTTTGCCATTCCTGTTTTTCAGTATTGAAATAACCAAACCCCCACTTCACCACCTGCCGCACAATATCGGTAGCCAGAGAACAAGTCTTAAATTGATTAATTTCAGCAGCAGCCAGCAAATATGTTTTATATTCATAAAAATCTCTGACCCCATCCTCAAACTCAACCAACGCCCGAATAAACTCCTCCTTCTTCTGAGCCTGAATCTCCTTACGCCCCAACCAACACAAAATCACCTGCTTCCACTGCTTCTCAAAAATCCGATACCGCCTCCCCGCCACCGGAGAATCAACATGATTCCGAGGCAGAAAATAATCCCAATCCTCCACCGCCAACGCTGCAAAATACTCCTGAAACGTCGCATGATAAAAGGCAAAAATACTATCGCCGCGTCCATCTCTGCCCACCCGATTTAACCAACCCAACCGCAACACCAAATAAGCCCACGAAGTCTGATCTGATTCCTCCCCTAGATGCTCTTCCACCAAAGCCTGTGATAACCGAAATCGCTGCCGGGGCAAATTCAGCGCCGCCTTTGCCAGTTCCCCCAATTGCCGATTCAAATTCTGCTTTAATTTCGTGGTATTCGTGCCACAAACTTCCGCATACTTTTCCAAGTCATTTAAATTCTGATTCCACTCATAAATTTTTCGCAGGTAACGCTGATATAACTCCGCCTGAGTGTCCGGCAACGACCCATCCCAAATCATGCAGAGCATCGTCAAACACAAGGGATTTTGGACTAAATCAAGGAGGTTTTCCCGTCCCGGTTCATGGAGGGCGGCGATTAGAGCATCTGCAGGAGTTGGGGCTAAATTTTTCATGGTATTCTGGTGGGAGTCAGGCATAAATTACTAGAAATTACCTATTGACAAAACGACCAAATAGTGCATTGAGAAATCTTGAGTGATCCAGTCAGAAAATACCCCCTAGTTGACATGAGAAACCCTGGCTAAATTTGACTAACCTACCCGACAAGAGTAGCGATCGCCCCCGCCAATAATCTGCATAAATTTAGTTGAGGTTTAACTGCTTGAGCAGGGCTTCACCTGTCGTCTGGGGAACATTATACTCAGATAGAGTTGTTGCGTCAATTGCACCGCCGCCATAGGTCAAAACTCCCCATTGCCCCTGTTCTTTTCGGAGCAACATCATCCCGGCTGTTTCCCCTTGCTGCCAAGTAAGTAAAGCCGTGTCATCAGCGATCGCCATTTTTTCAATGGTTGGGGTAGGCAACCCTGCTGCTAAGGCTCCCGGTTCCAAAAACATGAGGGCAATGCGTTGTATTTCTTGGCGGTCTGAAGTTGGCTGATTGCTGACTGTGAAATTATTGAGGTCAAACTGTGCAGAAATTTCGATGATCTGCTCTCTCGCATCGAGTTCTAGCTGATGCCAACGGGCTTTATCTGTAGTCACGTTGAGCGCCATTTTTTCAATGGTTGGGGTAGGCAACCCTGCCCCGGCTAAGGCTCCCGGTTGCCAAAACATAAGGGCAATGGGTTGTATTTCTTGGCGGTCTGAAGTTGGCTGATTGCTGACTGTGGAATTATTGAGGTCAAACTGTGCAGAAATTTCCATGATCTGCTTTCTCGCATCGAGTTCTAGCTGATGCCAACGGGCTTTATCTGTAGTCACGTTTATCTGTCGGTTTCCAACTAACTCTACAATGGTCTGGCGAGCTTCTGGGAGTAGCACAAAAACCTCATCAGAGTGGAAGTAGCGAATTGCATAGATATCTGCGTTCTCATTGAGCCAATATCCGGCACCATCACCCTCACTAGCCAGAGATGAAGAGGCATAAACCACTTGAATCAAGCCCTGGGAGTCAGTCATCGTGCAGAGCTGATAACGCAAATTCCCGACAATTTTTTCCTGTTGTTGACAGGCTCGCCGGGTCAAACGCTCAAATTCTGTATAAATTGCCTCGGCGTTGTAGTGCCTCGATGCCAACCCAGAGGGGCTGGATACAGTAACGGGAGATGAGGCGATCGCAGCGTTTTGGGGTAGAAAAGACTCCGAAGATGGTCTTATAGTCTGCTCAGTAGTCTGCCCAGTTGTCAACTGCCCACAAGCCAATAATCCACAACTCAACCCCAGGAGTCCAGCCCAGCTCAAAGTTTTGGTCATCTTTTAGTGACATCGAATAAATAGACTTTGAGTTTAGCATACTGCCTACAGCATCGTTTATCGTCCGGGTAAGGAGCGATCGCGCCGTTGGGGTTTGGGTGATGAGGGTAGAGCGATCGCGCCGTCCCTTGGCTCATTGGGAAAACATCTTTTTGACCAATGGAGCTTTATCGATGGTGTTTGGTCGAGAACAATTTGCCCTTCCTTACCCTGAAACTGGCAGGCAATTCGCGTCTGGTAGGCTTTCCCTTGTGTCGTCATTGGGGCAATAATCACCGTGGCAATATAAAGGTAGTCTCCTTGGCAAACTCTCTGTTTTCAGCGATCGCAATTAGCAACTATTTCAACCTACCACAGGGAGATAGCTTGACAATTATTTTGCTTTGTGATATCTCAGGTTTATTGGTGCGAAATTTAGAATTAACCGTGCTACGGAGACGAGCGCGCGCACTTTCCCGATGCGCCCAGTCAATTTCAGGCTCATTAGCAATTCATGGGCGATCGTTTTTAGGCTGTCATTGCCCATCACTTCCACGGCGCTTTCATTCTCCGCCAGAGCGTCATAAAAGGCGATTTCATCCGCAGAAAGTCCTTGTTCCTCGCCCCGTTGGCGGGCGGCTTTAATATCTTGAGCCAGATTGATTAATTCTTGCAGAACTTCAACCGTTGATCTATTGGTCTTGTTTGTAAACAATCAGCAATAGATTTTTGGGTTAATCCATTAACAGAAGAAGGATTAATTTCAACATTAGTTTTAATTTTGGCTTTTTTACTATTCCATTCAGTTATGGGAACAACTTGAATTATAGGAACTCTTTGATTATAAGTATTATTGGTCACAATAATACAAGGACGAATTTTCCCTGTTTCCGAGCCTTTGGTTGGCTCAAGATTAACGTCAATAATCATTCCTATTTCTAGTTTACTCATTCTACAAAATCCAATAATGCTGACTCAGTTAATTCTTTAAGTTCATTACTTTCTTGATATATTTCTGCATACAAATTAGCAGATTGTTCTAAATCTAATTCTTCTTGAATCTTCTTTTTAAGTGTTGTTTCTACTAATTTACTTGCCAAGAGATTTAAAAAATCTTCCTCACTTTCAGTAAATAGTTCTACAACAATTTCTTTAATCATATTTTTAAGTTGATTTTGTTCTAAGAATAAGTCAGACATAATAACCTCCGTAATGTATCAATGGCAGAATCAGGAATATTCTGGATTTCTTTAAGTCGTTTCGGCGAGATACTCATAATTTTGTCTCCGTCTCCTTTTGGTTTTTGTTTTCATCCCATTCACATTCCCTTGTAGGTTAAATACATTTTGTATATATATCAACAATAGCATAAGATTGAGTTTCAATAATAAAAATTAAATATTTTACTCCGAATCCTCAAGTTGTAAACTTTTTACTCTTTGAAACTCCTTAGTATTATGAGTTACTAAAATCAGATTATTAGCTAAAGCAATAGCCGCAATCTGAAAGTCATAAGCACCTATAGGAGTACCTAATTTTGATAATTCCGAGCGAATTTCACCATAAATTTTCGCTGATTTACCATTAAAGGGTAAACTAACATATTGAGAGAAAAATAACTCATATAAAGCTAGATTTTGCTCTTTTTTAGCACTACGACAAGCAAATATAATTCTGCTTTGACTACATCACATAAACAAATATCTTGGCGAGGAGTAATTTTAAATTTATTGATTACATTAAGATTACGTCCCGTTAAATATTGAATACAGGTATTGGTATCTAACAAATAAATCATGATTCAATATCCCAAATTCTCTCATCACAATTTACTAATTCTTCTCTAATTAAAACTTCACCTTCCCACTTGCCCGCAGTCTTTTCAAAAAAATCAGCAGGATAACCTAATTCTTCAGGTGTTGGTATTGTTTCTTCAACCAAATCACTAATAACAATTTCTAATTCTTTGTTAGCTAATTGTTGGGGAAGTTGTAATAATAACTTCCCTTCAGGATCAGTTTTTAATTTGAGTTTGATTTTCATAGTAAAATTTCTCCCTAAAACTAAGAGGTGTCAAAAATTGCTAGATCTAGCATACACAAAACTTGATTCCTCGCCCAATTCCTGAACTGGCAAGGGGTTCAGCCTTTTTTAAAGGTGGATGTTATACAGAATCAAGGGGATATGCACCTTAGCCTCAAAAAGCTACAAGTCTTTACTGCCAGGAGTTACTGTTTTTAATCACTCTGGGCAAAGAATCACCGGATAAAGGTTTCCATCTGCTCCGCCTCAAAGGGTAAATTCGGATACACATCAAACCCGGAAAAGGCATTTTTATCGGCTTCCCAAACATTCACCCGACAAAAGGCGATACGGCTACCGCCACACTCAGCGATCGCTCCTTCAACTCTCGCCGACTTCAGCCATTGTTCCAGAATTAAAGCTACATCAAGGAAGATACCGAATTGGGTTTTGGCTACCTTCGGCTGTAAAAATAACAACCACCTTTTCACCTGGCTTGAGCAAGTCACGGGCTTTCACAAATCACTCCTACAATATCAATAATGGCAAGGTTTGATCAAACTGTACCCTGAAACTGGCAGGCAATTCGCGTCGGGTAGGCTTTCCCTTTTGTCGTCATTGGTGCAATAATCACCGTGGCAATATAAAGGTAGTCTCCTTGGCAAACTCTCTATTTTCAGCGATCGCAGCCAGCACGTCTCTTACTCTATTTTTCCAATTCCTAGAAGGCACGAATCGCCTCCTGAAAAACGGGTTCTCGTAGATCAAGTTTGAGGGAGTCGGGCGTACCTAGATCAACTGATCTTTCTAAAATCTCCTCTAGGTATCGTTTCAACCGGACAAAAGTGAATAACCCAACTGGACGATCAAACTCGACGAGCAGATCAACATCACTGTTTATGTGCGCTTCATCCCTTGCCACTGAACCAAAGATCATCAGAGACTTCACGCCAAAATTTTTTAGTGTGTTTTGGTGATTTGCGAGTAATGTCAGGGCTTCCTGTTTTCGCACTGCCTAACCTGCCAGAAAGAGACTTATTGAAAATTGTAGCGTATAACATTCCCTCTCGTGAGTGGTTATCGCGCCGTTGGGGTTTGGGTGATGAGGGTAGAGCGATCGCGATTGGTAAAAATCACAATCGCCCCAACTCCCGTAGATTCTGCAATTTCAACTCAAAATCTTCCACGTCGTAGGAGTAGAAGGGAATATGGCGATCCGGTCGGGTGCAGTGATTGGTTATGGGTTTTGGTACAATGGCTTCCCTATCGTTTTTTCGTGAATGGGTAGTCCTAAATCTGCCCGCCTACGTCTTTAAACTTCTCAACAAACGCCGAGATTTTCTGGAAAACGCTCTGCTTTTTGGTTTTGTATTGTGGATTAAGCGGACTCATTTTAGGCAGTGTTGAATTTAACTCAGTCCCATTCTCGCTGGCGAACTTGCGTTTCAGCGAGGCACTGATATAGCGTCGCGCCGCTTCTTCATTCAAGCCTTCTGAATGAATCAACTCATCTGCTTCGCGGGCTTGCTCGGCTTGGGCAAATTTAAAGAAAGCATCAATGATGCTCGCCTTATCTGCCATCTCATCGAGATTGGTTTGATTAATAAAATCTACAATCAGGCTTTCTTTGGCTCGATTGCCTAGGCTGGCTCGAATCAAGCGGCGCACTTCTTCGATCAACTCACCTTTATTTTGATTCTTTTTGTTTTGCTCAAAAATTAGCTCAAGAATGTAATCCAGATTTATTTCTTGGGATTTCAGCAAATCCACTTCAAACACCACATCATCCCAATCGATCGCCAATTTTGCTTGTTCACCGTCCGCTTTTTCCCGGCGTAACCAGTCGCGGATATCGTTGTAGGTCGAGCGGTAATCTTGAATGGTGCGATCGCTCGGAATTTTGATCGCTTGCAGTGCCGTCAGGTCTTCATCAGTTAAATAGTGTTCCACTTTAAACGCTGCCACCGCCGCCGGGTCATTTATATCCACCTGTTGCAAGGCTTTCAGGCTGGCAAATTCATCGTAGTTTTGCAGCACATTTTCAACGCGCAAATATTCGCCAAATAGCTTGGCAAAGTCTTTTTTGTCTGTTTCTAAAAAAATCTCGTCGGGGTTGGGAAAACGCTCCTCTAATTCCGTGACTATTTCCAAAAAGCCGCGCCGTGCTTCACCCGTCACCGCATCCGTAAAGCCCTCCATATATTCCCTGTAGCTTTTTTCCAACACCACGTTTTTCGTGTTTTTATCGCCAAATAGGGTAATAGCGTCAATGGTGGCTTGTTCCAAATCGCGGAAGGTGACGATATTGCCAAAGGTTTTGGTAGCATTATAAATGCGGTTGGTGCGTGAATAGGCTTGCAGCAAACCGTGATAGCGCAGGTTTTTATCCACAAATAAGGTGTTAAGTGTGGGCGCATCAAATCCCGTCAGGAACATCCCCACGACAATCAGCAGGTCAATTTCTTGGGCTTTTACTTGCTTGGCGAGATCGCGGTAGTAGTTTTGGAAACCGTTGCTATCTACGCTGAAGTTGGTTTTAAACAGGGCGTTATAGTCAGCGATCGCCGAGCTTAAAAATTCTTTGGCGCTGCTGTTCATAGCTGATACATCAAAGCTTTCATCCAAAATTTCCCCCACGGCTTCTTGTTCTTCATTGGCTGCAAAGGAAAAAATTGTCGCGATTTTCAAAGGTTTCTCGCGGTCTTTTTGCAACTTATTAAATGTTTCGTAATACAGCTTGGCAGCGTCCACACTGCTCACCGCAAACAGCGCGTTAAACCCTTTGCCGCCCCCTTGCAAGCGGTGGGTTTTTTGGCGGAAGTTCTTCAAGATGTATTCAGAAATCTCGCGAATGCGATCGGGGTGTAACAGGGCTTGTTTGTTTTCGGCGGCGCTCAGTTTTTGCTGGTCTTGCTCCGTTTCAATCGCTTTGAACTTGGGACGAACATCGTTGTAGTCCACCTTGAACTTCAGCACTTTTTCATCACGGATCGCGTCGGTGATTACATAGCAATGCAATTCACGACCAAAGACGCTGGTGGTGGTGTCTGCGCCCAGGGCGTTTTGCGGAAAAATGGGCGTCCCAGTGAATCCAAACTGATAAAACCGTTTAAATTTTTTCCGTAAGTTCTTCTGCGCCTCACCAAACTGGCTGCGGTGGCATTCATCAAAAATAAACACCACTTGCTTTTTATAGATGGCTAGGTCGCTTTCGGTTTTCATCAGGTTATTGAGTTTCTGGATGGTGGTAACGATGATTTTATTGTCATCTTTCTCCAGATTACGCTTCAGCCCCGCAGTGCTGTCAGAGCCATTCACGCTATCGGGCGAAAAGCGTTGATATTCTTTCATGGTTTGGTAGTCGAGGTCTTTGCGATCGACCACAAAAAACACTTTGTCGATCAAATCTAGCTCCGTCGCCAGCCGCGCCGCTTTGAAGCTGGTTAGGGTTTTGCCGGAGCCGGTGGTGTGCCAGATATAGCCGCCGCCCTCAAGACGGCTCCAGTGTTTGGCTTGGTAGGCGCTGTTGATTTTCCATAAAATGCGCTCGGTGGCCGCAATCTGGTAGGGGCGCATCACCAGCAAGGTGTTATTTACATCAAACACCGAATACTTCAACAGGACACTGAGGAGGATGTTTTTCTCAAAAAAGGTGGCGGTAAAGTCTTTCAGGTCTTTAATCAGGGTGTTATCCGCTTTCGCCCAATTCATCGTAAAGTCAAAGCTATTTTTATTGCGCTGGGTGGTGTTGGCAAAGTAGCGGGTATTGGTTCCGTTGGAAATAACAAACAGTTGCAAATATTTATAGAGGGAATGTTCGGCGTTAAAGCTTTCTTTGCTGTAGCGATGGATTTGGTTAAAGGCTTCACGAATTGCCACGCCGCGTTTTTTGAGTTCGATTTGCACTAGCGGCAAGCCGTTGACTAAGATGGTCACATCGTAGCGGTTGGCTTGGGTCCCCTTTTGTTCAAATTGTTCGATCACTTGTACTTTGTTGCGGGGAAGGTTCTTTTTGTCCAGCAGGTAGATGTTTTGAATGCGACCATCATCAAATACAAAATCATGGATATAGTTTTCATGGATTTTGCGGGTTTTCTCAATAATGCTGTCGCCCGGTTTATCTAGAAAGGTTTCTACAAAGCGCTGCCATTCGCTATCGGTAAACTGCACATGATTGAGGGTCTGCAACTGCTCGCGCACGTTGGCTAACATGGCTTGGGGTTTGGTTAATTTCGGCAGGTAATGATAGCCTTGATTAACTAAGTCCTGAATCAATTCGCGCTGTAAATCGCTTTCGCTTTGGTAACTATTGCTCTGCGGTATTTTGGTGTATTGATCCAGAATGATAAAGTTATTGGATTCGGCGATCGCCTTGTAGTCGGTCATCTATGCCTCCGTTTTGGGAAAGGTGAGTAGTAAATCGCGGTAATATTCGTATTGCTTTACTGTTAGTCTTGCCGGGAACAAACTTCCATTTTTAATTTTTCTCCGATTGCATCTTCAGCTACATCCAGATCATAATCCATTTGCAAACCCATCCAAAACCGGG
>NZ_JARPLU010000175.1:0-9064 GCF_032349615.1 Limnospira sp. PMC 1279.21
CAGATACTTTGATTGGGCGGGGATAGGGCGGGTTTATATGGTTTATCTGTGACTATGATATAGCCCGGTGAACCCGCCCCTACAGATACTTTGATCTCAAATACCAAATAGAGACTTCATGCGTTGTTTAATCCATACTAAGGGATTATTATCTAAATCATCATCCCCTAAAATACCCATTTCTCGGAGCATTTTTTGACGTTGTACTAACTCCTCTTTTCGTTCAGCTACTTTCTCGGCAATTTGGTCTGCTACCTGGGGATAACTCCCTAAAAACCGCTGAAATACATCACGACTAACCACAAACAAAATAGTGGTTTCTTTAGCCCTTACCGCCGCCGTTCTAGGTATCCCCATAATTAATGCTAATTCCCCGAAAAAATCTCCCGCTGATAAATCACGAATATGCTTATTAGCCCTTTCCGCCAAAATTTCTACCACCCCAGATAAGATGATATGAAAAGCATCACCTGGATCATCTTCATGGAAAATAAATTGATGAGGTGCGAAAGTTTCTCGGTAGCCCATTTCAATTAACCCTAATAATGCTAAATCACTCAGACCCTCAAAATAAACTACCTTCCTTAATAATGCTTGTAGGGACATATTTTGCCTTTCTAATTCCTGATATTCAGTGGTAGTGGCGGATTTTATTTTAGCAGACTGGGAAGAAGCGATAATTGGTGCAAATACCTGTTTAAGTTCCTCAGTATTTCTAATCCATAGGTCTCGCTGGGCGATAGGAATGTTGATATTATTTTGATACAGTTTGCTTTGGATGATATAATTTAAAGAACTTTGAATAGGTAGCCTAGCTTTAGGAAGTTCTATCCAAACTAACAATTCAAAATCAATACAATTTTCGCCAAAATTTCTTAGCCAAACTTGTGGCTTGGGGTGGCGTAATACTCTCGGTTCTTGACGGGCGGCCGATAGCAAAACTTCGGTGACTAAAACTGGGTCACTTCCATAGGCGACTCGCACCGGAATATGAATGCGGCTAAGTACATTACCATGACTCCAGTTAATGATTTTATTGCTCACTAAAATCTGATTGGGAACAATAATCGAAATATCATCATTAGTCACAATTACAGTAGACCTAATGGAGATTTTGCGGATAGTTCCTTCCAATTTATCAAGTTCAATATAATCGCCAACTTTAATGGGTCTTTCTAATAATAAAATTAAACCACTGACAAAGTTTTGGGCGAGTCCCTGGAAACCAAAACCCAAACCAATACCTAAACCACCAGCCAGGAAAGTAAAGGAACTCATATCAATTCCGGCAGCTTGGGGAATTAGTAAACAGCCGATAGTAATGGTAAAATAGCGGAAAATGGTGGCGATCGCCTCTCGACTACCCTCATCAAACTTTAACTTGACAAGAATCTTATCTTTGAGTAAATTACTCAGAAAGGTACAAACAAAAAAAACGGCAACGAAAGCTAAAATAACTGTGACAATTAACTGAATAGAAAGAGAAATTTCACCCAACTTTATCGGTCGAGTGAACGCCTCCCAAAAGAACCCTATCAAATACTGAATAATGTTCATATTAAGATGGTTAATTATACTCTGAAAGCCACAGCAAACACCACCCATGTAGGAGGCTTTTCTCCGGAACTAGAGCCAGCCTTAGTCATCGCATCAGGCGATCGCATTCAGGTAGAAACCTACACAGGCTATTACCTTTATAATCAAGCCCCAGAAGGATTTTTGACCCCAGAATTTATCGAACTTTGTCGCCGCCTGTCGCCGGAACGAATTGTCGGTCCTGGTCCTCACCTTCTCACTGGTCCCATTTACATCGAAAATGCCCAACCCGGAGATATTTTAGAAATCCAGTTAGAGTCAATTTACCCCCGTTTAAATGTAGGGTTTAATGCTATCAGAACCGGTTGGGGAGCCCTACCGCAACGATTTAGCCAGCCGAAATTGCGATTTATCAACCTCGATCTTACCCGAAATCTAGCCGAATTTCCCCCCCAAAGTGGGGTAAAAATTCCCCTGCGCCCATTTTTCGGAATTTTAGGAGTCGCCAGCGAAACCTCCCAGTCTTCCATACCTCCAGGAGTCTATGGGGGAAACATCGACAACCCAGAATTACAAGCCGGGTCGCGCATTTTCCTTCCCGTACTGGTTCCCGGTGGCCTATTTTCCCTGGGAGACGGACACGCAGCCCAGGGAGGCGGTGAAGTCAACACCACAGCGATCGAAACTTCCATGAATGGCACAATTAAAATTATTCTGCACAAAAACTGTTCCCTAGATGTCCCCCTAGCAGAAACCGCAACTGATATAATCACCATGGGTTTTGGTCATACCCTGGATGATGCCTTTCAGTCTACCCTAGAACGTACCATTAACCTATTAGTGCAAATCCTAGGAATTTCCCCAGAAGAAGCCTATATTCTCTGTTCCCTAGGGGTTGACTTCCGCATTACCCAAGTAGTTAATAGCCCCCAAAAAGGGGTTCATGGTGCGATCGCCAAATCCATCTTACCAGAAACTTTCCAATTTCCCCTTAACTAATCCTTAACTAATGATTTTGGAACTCTTATCCTTATCCCCAACAGAACTTTTAACCCTCGCCCTCGCCGGACTCTTAGCTGGAATATTAGCCGGATTTTTAGGAATTGGAGGCGGCACAGTATTAGTGCCTATTTTAGTCACCCTTGGCTATGTGAGTAATCAAGCAGTAGCCACCAGTATTTTCTCGGTACTAATTACCGCCATATCAGGAAGCATCCAAAATTGGCGGATGGGTTTTTTGCGAGTGAAGCGGGTAATATCAATTGGATTTTCTGCCGTAATTACTGCCATACTTGGGTCTTATATTGCTGATTTATTACCATCATCTTGGTTGTTATTCGGCTTTGGATGTTTACTGCTTTTGAATATTTACTTAGTCAAAGTCCGCCAGGATATCATCGCCAAAAAGCAACTAGATGAACAACTTAACCCCGGTTCTACTCAGCCCGAAAAAACCATTAACCCATACCTAGCCTTTATGATTACCGGGAGTCTCGCCGGACTCCTAGCCGGACTCTTTGGGGTTGGGGGCGGTGTGATTATTGTTCCCCTGCAAATTCTCCTCTTAGGGGAAACCATTAAAGCCTCCATTCAGACCAGCCTGGGGGTAATTATTATTACTGCTGCTTCCGCTTGTATCGGACACGCTATACAGGGAAATGTGCTGTGGGGGCAGGGATTTATGTTAGGCTTAGGAGGATTAGTCGGAGTACAAATTAGCACCAGATTTTTACCAAAATTACCCGATCGCATTGTCACTTTAGCCTTTAGGACACTGTTAGGAATACTCTCAATTTATATGTTTTGGCGGGCTAGTCTGTAACCTGTATTGTAACCTTTCCACTGTGCCAATATCGGAGTAAGTTATGAATATTTTAATTGTCGAAGATGAACCAGAAATTGCTCTCCTTATCCGTCGGACTTTAGAGGCGGAAGGATTTTCCTGTCAAATTAGCCAGAATGGATTAAGCGCATTAGAGATATTTCAACAACAACGACCAGATGTAATTATTCTCGATCTAATGCTTCCCGGTTTAGACGGTTTAGAAGTCTGCGCTCGTATTCGTCAACAACCCGGACAAAAAGACCCGTACATTTTAATGTTAACCGCCAAGGGAGAAGAAATCGATCGCATAGTCGGTCTGTCTACCGGAGCCGACGATTATATGGTCAAGCCTTTTAGTCCTAGGGAATTAGTAGCCAGAGTTAGAGCTTTATTGCGTCGCAGTCTCCGCCAGGGAGGACAGACCCAAACCTACCAAACCGCTCATTTTACCGTTGATATTGACCAAAGGAAAGCCAACTTTCAAAACCATGGTAATACCGAACCTTTAGACCTGACCACCTTAGAATTTAACTTATTAGCCACCTTTCTAAGTTATCCCGGTCGCGTGTGGAGTCGTACCCAATTAATCGATAAATTATGGGGAGATGACTTTTTTGGGGATGAGCGAGTAGTTGATACCCATGTAGCTAGACTACGGAAAAAAATTGAGCCCGACCCATCTCATCCCACCTTCATCAAAACTGTAACAGGAGTTGGCTACAAATTCGAGGACAACCCCTAACACCTCAACCAGTCCTTAATTTTCCGGCTCCGGTCGTGGGGGAACAAAAAATCGTAACTCTCCGTCCTCTCCCTCCTGTATTTCCACCCCCAACGCTTCCAGTTCTGTTAGCGCTCTCTCCCTAACCAAAGTATCCATGGTTTGCGAGTAAACTGTTAGCCAAGCGTTAATGCGTATCGGCACACTATCGGGATTGTCCCGCAATCCATTAGCCGCATCCCGAAATAGGGTTGCTGCTGGCTCATATCCACTAGCTTGCGCCCACTCAGAGGCGGTTTCTAGGGATTCTATGGCTGCTGGAGTGTCGCCCAGGAGTAATAGTTCATCAAGAGACTTTAACCGCCATAATCGCCAAGCACCGGGGAATTCTGGAGACAGCGCCTCAGTTCCCCGCTGCATCAATTCTACGGAAAGTTCGGGTTGAGCTTGGTAATAACCAACAGCGGTAGATAAAAATAAGTACATATCTATCCATCTAGGGTCGAGGCGGGAGATCACATCAAAAAAATTGTCATTGAGTTGAAAACCCGTCAAATTCCGCGCTTCCAAATCTCCGAAATACTGGAGAAAGTTCAGAAATACCCAATTAGCAAGGAGGTTATCAAAGCCTAAAGTGGGTAAATTTTTGACAATCTCGAGATTAGCAGCCAGTCTCTGCTCCTGCCTTTCGGCTTCGGTAGTGGTCAACTGCGGGCCGTTTTCTTCAGAAAAGCGATCGCCCAACCTAGCCCCACCCGGTGCATAGATTTGCACCCCAATGATAGCACCCAGGGCGACAACCGCGATCGCCACTGGAAAAAGACCCTCAAACCGTTTCACAGCCAAAGATGACATGGGAGGTTCCCCCAAATCTAAAATTTCCCTAAAACTTATTGTACAAAAAGATGACAATAGATAAATTATGCTTGTATAATGTCTTCAGACACACAATCGCTCCCGGAGTTCGGTATCATCATCAAATCCAGTATCATGATCACACCATCCGGGTATAATACCTGGACAACAGCCTTATGATAGCTGACTTTTAACATACCTTCCCAGGTGTATTTTAAAGCTATCGACTATTATTTAATGTCAACTGTATAGGGATTGCTTTTGCTACCCTATAAAAATATCATTTAGGCATCCAGCCAGAGAATCCAGCCAGAGGAAGATTAGATGAATCAAGCTACTAGACCTTTTTCCCCCTTGCGCGCCGTTTTAAGTGGAGCCATAGTCACCATTTCCGCTTTAACGATTCCAGGGCTCAGTGGTTCAGTAAATGCTACCTTAAAAAATAGTCCGAAAGCCGTCATTGACGAGGCTTGGCAGATTGTTAATCGAGAATATGTAGACCCCAGTTTCAACCGGATCGACTGGCTGGAAGTTCGACAACAGCTTCTCAGTAAAGAATATTCCTCTCCAGAAGAAGCATATACAGAACTGCGTAACGCCTTAGAAAAACTCAACGATCCATATACCCGATTTCTCGATCCTAAGCAGTATGAACGCCTCACCAATCAAACAGCGGGAGAACTTTCTGGGGTGGGAATGCAACTGACTTTGGATGAGAAAACTCGCCAAATTACAGTAGTTAATCCTATTAAAAATTCCCCAGCCATGGAAGCGGGAATCCAATCAGGCGATCGCATTTTAGCCATTGATGGCGAGTCTACCCAAGGGATGACCGTAGAAAAAGCAGCCGAGAAAATTCGGGGTCGGGTGGGAACTTCCATCACTTTAACCATCAGTCGCGATGAAGCTCAACAATTTGACCTGACCCTTACCCGCGCTCGCATTGAACTAGAAGCCGTCCGCTATCGCCTCAATACAGAAGGCGATCGCCAGATTGGTTACATTCAACTACAGGAGTTTAACTCCCATGCGGCTGAACAGATGCAACAAGCTATTAAAGAACTCCTGGCTCAAAATGTAGATGGATTTGTCTTAGATTTACGCGGAAATCCTGGGGGACTGTTACGCAGCAGCATTGATATCGCTAGGATGTGGGTAGACTCAGGAGCGATCGTTAGTACAATCGATCGCCACGGTAAAAGTCAGGAAATCCGCGCCAATCATACAGCCTTAACTGACTTACCCACCGTTGTCCTAGTTGATGATAACTCAGCCAGTGCTAGTGAAATTTTGGCAGGAGCAATGCAGGACAACAAGCGGGCTATGGTTATGGGAACTCGGACTTTTGGTAAAGCCCTGGTACAGTCCGTCTTTTCCTTATCTGATGGTTCCGGCTTGGCTGTCACCATCGCCCACTATTATACCCCTAACGGTACAGACATCAGCCAGAAAGGTGTCACCCCCGATATTTCCATCGAATTGACTCAGTTAGAGAAAAAGCAACTAGCTAGTGATCCCAATTTGATTGGAACTCACCAAGATCCTGGCTATGCTAAGGCGATCTTAGTTCTTAATGGTGATTTGTCTCATCCCATGGCAGTTAACTAATCTATCAGGGTGGCAACCAAATTTCAACTGCCACCCTTTTTTTTGATTGTCATGGTCATCGAGAACAGTTAACCTTGAGGGGAATGTTCAAGAGCAAAAAATTCCTATGTCAGAATCAGATCGGGCTGATTTACAGCCACGGAAACAATCACCCCCAACTATGGAGGAATGGCTGGCGATTATTTTGGCGATCGCAACTATGGGGTTTGTCTTCTTTTGGGTATTTGGGAAGATCGAACCCAAAAGCAGCTTTAGCTTACTCTCAGCTAAACCCGAAACTATCTCAGATCATCGGAGTTTAATCAATGTCTCTGATATAGTCCGTCAAGCATCCTCCAGCACAACCTCTATAATCTCTTCCTCATACACCCCAGAGTCTAAGTCTGGACCTTCAGATACAGTCAGCAGCGAATCTACAGGATTGACACTAAGCTGGCTAAACTTGGAAGGTTTACAAATAGCCTCTCCCACCACCGAGTCAACTCCGGCTACTCTCCCCTTATTTTCATCACCCACAACAGAAGCCGAAACAACCACGACCACAGACACAGAGGCGGCGGTTACATCACCCCCTGAAACTCCTACTCCCACCGAAACCTCAGAGGTTCCCAGTTCCCCTGTAACTACCGCCGAAACACCAGAAACCACTCCCACCCAGACCGCTGTAACTCCAGATTCGGCTACAACTATACTGGCTAATGTACCAGAGGAACACTGGGCGCGGGATTTTGTAGTTTATTTTGCTGACCATAATCAGGCGATCGGTGCAGAAGATGGTACATTTAACCCAGATCAGCCAGTGAGTCGGGGACAGTTTGCTCATCAGTTGCAACAATCCCTCAAAACTGACAGAATTCAACCTGATATTAAGTTTCAGGATCTACCGCAAGACCATTGGGCTAATCAGGCGATCCAAGAAGCTACCAAAATGGGTTTTCTCCGGGGTTATCCTGGGGAAGTTTTCCAACCTAATCAAGAAATGACTCATACAGAGGTCGTGGTGGCTTTGGTCAGTGGTTTGGATTTACCTACCCCCAATAATCCCCAGGAAATTCTCAAAGTTTACTCCGATGCTGATCAAATTCCTGATTGGGCTATTGGTCAAGTGGCGGCGGCGACTGAGGCGGGTTTGGTCGCCAGTCATCCAGATCGCAATACTTTTAATCCTCATCAGTCCGTCAGTCAAGCAGAGGCTATTGTCATGATTTATCAAGTATTAGTGCGATCGGGTGATGCTGAACCTATCGAGTCAGATTACCTGGTTACTCGTTAAATGTTGTGGGTTTCATACATTAACAATTAGCCTGCGTCAGAGATATAAGATTTTTCTGACGCTTTTTTTTGACACCCAAAATAGTTAAATATTCCCAAATCGGAGATGTTCCCCACGGTGATATTTTTGCCATGGCGCGCCTTGTGAAAGTCTATCTTGTATGCGATCGCATATATTGCACCGCCCCCACCAGACCCATTAACCTAGTGAAACTCAATCTTTTCGGCTTCCTTCTTCATATCTCAATCATTAGACATCAACCACCATATTTAAGCTACAATCATCACATTAAGTTAATAATTAACCATCATCCCCCATTAGTCTATGTCAGAAATTATCCAAATTCCCAAAAGTATCTGGATTATTACCCAAGATTCCCCTAACCCCTCAACATCCCCTGACACTCCTACAGAATCACAGACCCACAGGGTAGCAGTCCCGGCGCACAAAATGCAGCAAAATATGAGTCAATTTTTATTAGTAATTGGTGATGTATTTCTACAAGCGGAACAGCAAGCGTTTCAAATGCAGCAAGCCTCTGGAAACTCCCAAAAATCTCCCATGCAGCTTGACCAGGTGGAATTGTCTGTCAGAATTAATGGCAACGGAGAAGTTAGCCTCTGTAGTGACAACTTCGATCATGGGACTATCAAACTTACGTTTAAACGTCGCAAAACTTAACAAAACTTAAAAAAAAATCGGCGCGACGAGAGGGGTGGGGGGTTGACAACCGGGATGGCGATCGCTATAATTGAAACCGTGGGGGTAACATGGCTATATGCTTGATTTTTTCCTCAACCTACCTTCAGGTTAAGCCACGATTCATAGCCCCCCAACTTCAACTTAACAAAACTTAACAAAAAATCGGCGCGACGAGAGAGATGAGGGGTTGACAACCGGGATGGCGATCGCTATAATTGAAGCCGTGGGGGTAACATGGCTATATGCTTGATTTTTTCCTCAACCTACCTTCAGGTTAAGCCACGATTCATAGCCCCCCAACTTCAACTTAACAAAACTTAACAAAAAATCGGCGCGACGAGAGAGATGAGGGGTTGACAACCGGGATGGCGATCGCTATAATTGAAGCCGTGGGGGTAACATGGCTATATGCTTGATTTTTTCCTCAACCTACCTTCAGGTTAAGCCACGATTCATAGCCCCCCAACTTCAACTTAACAAAACTTAAAAAAAAATCGGCGCGACGAGAGAGATGAGGGGTTGACAACCGGGATGGCGATCGCTG
>NZ_JARPLU010000176.1:0-9016 GCF_032349615.1 Limnospira sp. PMC 1279.21
ATTTTTTGTTACAAAAGTTAACATAATGACCTAGTGATGGCGATAATGCGATCGCGGTAGATGGGAGGATACGGTAGATGGGAGGATTCTGTATTCGGGGAATATTTTGGCTGAGAATTTGCGTAAATTGTTTGACGGAAATTGATAAATAATTATATTTGCCGACGAAACTTTCCCAGGCGGTGCTAGAGGGAGAAACGGAGGAGTTGGAGCGGACTCTGGACAGTAACTACGGACTGTTCGGGTTAGTAGTCACGAACTGCGAAAGTGCGATCGCCGATTGTCCAGAGCCGGAAATTCATGTCTATATTGGTCAAATCTGACTATATATGACTAGATTCTTGTTGAGACTTTACAATGCTTGGTAACTTTTGTGGATTCGCTATATCCTTGTGATACTGAAAGAATTGACCAAGCAAATTCTGCACGCGGGGACTAATTTGAGGCTGAGATGGTCAAAATTCTGGTGATAGTGATAGTTGGGGTTCTGGGAGCGATCGCTCTTTTGGAACTAGGGTTACGGGTTTTTTTTGGTTTTGGCAATCCTTTGATTTATGTATCTGATGAGGAGATCGGCTATTTATTGGCTGGTGATCAGAGTAGCAGACGATTTGGCAACCGGATTGAGATTAATCAATATTCTATGCGTTCTCATGCGATCGCCCCTACACCAGAAGATAACACTCTCCGGATCATGTTGTTAGGAGATTCTATTGCTAATGGTGGATGGTGGACTGATCAGGATGACACGATTTCTGCCATGATGACACAACAGCTTCAATCCCAACTACCAGTCAAACAGGTGGAGGTTCTCAATGTTTCTGCTAATTCCTGGGGACCCCCGAATCAATTGGCTTATGTTCAGAAGTTCGGTTTATTTGGTTCTCAGATCTTAGTTTTGCTACTCAATACCGATGATTTGTTTGCTAGAATCCCTAATCCTCACATTGTCGGACGCGATCGCAACTATCCAGACCAAAAACCTCCTTTAGCCTTGTTGGAACTGTTTAACCGCTATTTAGGACGCGATCAGCCTATCCCTCCACCTTCTCGCCCACGTCCCCAGGATGTGGTGGCTTATAACCTAGATATGATTAGAGAGCTAAATGCGATCGCTCTTCAACAGGGGGCTCAATTCCTACTGCTGATGACTCCCCTACTACGAGAAATCGGTGAGCCAGGACCAAAGGACTACGAACTTAAAGCACGCTCACGTCTGCAATCGCTTACCCAACAGGAAAATATTAAATTTATCGATTTTCTCCCACCCTTCAACAGCCACCCCGACTCCCCGAGTCTCTACCGTGACCACATCCATCTGAGTCCCCAAGGTAATCAACTCGTAAATGAATTATTACTTGAGCAACTTAATTTATAGTTAAGAGTGCGATCGCCGCTGTTCGTCGATGGGGGTTGCTCTCAGGTTTCTGCATCATCCTCATTTGAGCGGACGATACGTCGGACTCCGACGCGCGCGATACGTGGCACTCCGACGCTGGCGATCGCTTGTTTCGAGAAACCCGGTTTTTTGAAAAAACCGGGTCATCAGCAAATTGGGTTATCAATTACACCGACAGAAAGGAAGTCATGGGATTTATAAATTGAGGGGTCGATGAAGGTTGTTGTCAATGCGAGGCGATGAATTGCTTTAATTAAGTGTTGTTGAAAACATCCCAATCAATTCCCAGTTGTCGCAGTGCAGACCGTAGAGTTCCAATTTTGAGATCGCGACTTCCCCAATCCGGTAACACCGAAGCTTGCCCTGTGTTGGGATTCAACCACTTTCGGTGAGAGCCACCCCCGCGCCGGGGCAATTCTTGACAACCCAATGCTTTCAGTTTTCGGGCCACTTCGCGATACTTCATGAACTCACGACTAAAGTTTCTAGCCACACAGAATGATCGGCATCGGCAACACATAAATTTGGGGGTAAAGTTCGACCCAAATCCTCATAAATCTCGACCACGGCAGCCAGGGCATCCTGAACGTTGGCGAGGGCTTCCTCGGCGGTGTCGCCCTCGGTCAGAAGTTCTGGCAAGAGTGGGGACGTCACAGTAAATCCCCCTTCGGGTTGGGGGGAGAGCAGCAAAGGAACTTTATAAAGCATTGTTTGGAGATTCTCCTTTTGGGTTGAGTTGTATCGAATATTTTCCAGTTTTTATAACGCCTAATTTTAGCACTTGTAGCTGCTTTTAGTCAATGCTTTGAATGAGTGGCGATCGGGGCAAACGAGATAGGTGCGATCGCTCTTCGCGTAGCACAGGCATCTTGCCTGTAGTGGACCGACACGGCTAAAAATGTGCTTTCGCGTAGGGTGGGTTAGGCGGCTCAAACCCATGCTGTGAAAGCCATATATCAATCCGCCGTAACCCACCGTTTAAGGTGTGTCGGTTCAGTATAATCGGGAGCGTCGCTCCCATCGTGTCAACCCCCAGCCCTCATGGCTCCATCGGAATTGCTGACGACAGCGGTTGTGGCGATCGCATTCCGGCGTCCGGACACGACTCGGAAGGTGTTTGATGTGATGCCGCGAGTCAAGCCGTCCGAAGGGCGGGCAATGCTTTGGAAGCTCGAAATTCGTGTTATAATAGATAGCCGTCGAAATTTTAGAGGTGAGTTGATGCGGTCAATCAAGGGAATTTTTAAAGGCGGGTTCTAGATTTTAGGAGTGGTGTATGAATGCAAAGTCCATGTCTACTTCGGAAGCAAAAATTTATAATTACACGGTGATTTGTGAAAAAGAATCAGAGGGGGGTTATCATGCTTTTTGTCCGGTTTTGAAAGGGTGTTACAGCCAGGGAGATAATTTTGAGGAAGCCTTGGTAAATATCACCGAAGCAATGGAATTATATATTGATAGTTTGCTTGAGGATAAAGAACCGATACCTGAAGAGAATCTGATCATCAAGCCTGTCCAGATCCCCCGATGAGTAATTTTCCGACAGTTAAGGCGAAAGATTTTAGATGGTTGAATGTAAAATTTACCTTGATGTTTGTTGTTTGAACCGCCCCTTTGATGATTGGAGTCAAGAACGGATTCGCATAGAAGGAGAAGCTGTCCTCAACATTCTCCATCGAATTAATGCCCAAGGTTGGCAGTTGATTATGAGTTAAACAATTGCAGCAGAACTGGAAAAAATGAGCGATTTAGAAAAATTAGAAAATATCAGAGAAATTTTGAACTTGGCTACGACGGTTGTTGAAATTGACGATGCAATCAATATTCGTTCACAAGAGTTGGAACTATTGGGATTTGGACTGTACGACGCTTTTCATGTTGCCAGCGCTGAAAGGATCAAAGCAGATGTTTTGTTGACGACAGACGATCGCCTGCTGAAAAAGGCAAGTAACAATCAAGATGGATTGCGGGTTAAAGTGAGCAATCCGGTTAATTGGTTGATGACGATTTTTCAACAAGAAGGAGGAATGACTGATGACACCTATTGAATTGAGAAGACAAGGTTATCAAGTTTTAGTTGAGAATCTGGGTCAAATTAATGCGATTCGCTTTTTACAACAGGTGGGATGGGGACATGGCGATTACACGAAAGAACGAGAAAATCTGCT
Organism: Limnospira sp. PMC 1279.21; assembly: GCF_032349615.1. Classification (NCBI taxonomy): domain Bacteria; kingdom Bacillati; phylum Cyanobacteriota; class Cyanophyceae; order Oscillatoriales; family Sirenicapillariaceae; genus Limnospira; species Limnospira sp. PMC 1279.21. Next base: position 3,568 of record NZ_JARPLU010000176.1, read on the forward strand.
GAAGTCGGTGACGCGAGATGAGTTTTGGCAAGATATTCAGAAAATTAGAAATCGCCGATAGATTGGCTTTTGCTGGTGGATTCCCGCCGCCGATTTTTGAGTCAGAATATAGGGTCAATTTATTATGGTCTTCGCACACGCTACGCGATCGCTCTTCGCGTAGCACAGGCATCTTGCCTGTAGTGGACCGACACGGCTAAAAATGTGCTTTCGCGTAGGGTGGGTTAGGCGGCTCAAACCCATGCTGTGAAAGCCATATATCAATCCGCCGTAACCCACCGTTTAAGGTGTGTCGGTTCAGTATAATCGGGAGCGTCGCTCCCATCGTGTCAACCCCCAGCCCTCATGGCTCCATCGGAATTGCTGACGACAGCCGTTGTGGCGATCGCATTCCCGCACCCGGACACGACGCGGAAGGTGTTTGATGTGATGCGCCGGGTGCAGCCGTCCCCACAGAAGCGCGATCGCGTTAAGCTGGAGAGCAGTTGAAGTGGGAAAAGCGATCGCTCATGTCCAATTTGGCAGTACCGGCAAATCGAAGAAAAGTTTATCTCGAAATGGCTTTGCGTCGATGCCGTCCGGGTCGGGGTAGTAGTCTAGCATTTCTCCAATCGCGAACTTGGAATCATCCCGTGACTGATCTCAGAACAATTATTCAAACGCCTTTTGTTATCGTGGGAGGAATTGCCACTCGGCTTTATATGCCCGAACGCATGACCGATGATTTAGATATTTTAATTTGGGCAGAAAATTCTGACCGCATTTATGGAGAATTAGAACAGGCGGGAAGTCAAAGGGTGGGAGCGTTAAATATTGGCGGGAGTACCTGGCAGTTATCGGATGGAACGATTCTAGACGTGCTGGAATTCGAGCAAGCATGGATTGCCGATGCGATCGCTTATCCCAACTTTTCCCCGGATGGGTTGCCGGTCATTGCATTGCCCTATTTAGTATTGATGAAGTTGCAAGCCAGCCGTTCTCAAGATCTGGCGGATATTAGCCGGATGTTGGGGGGGGCGGATGAAGAGATGTTAAATTCGGTGCGATCAGTTATCGGGATTTATCTTTCGGATGCTTTAGAGGATCTGGAAAGTTTGATCGCCCTGGGTCAATTGGAGATGGGGAATTGAATCCAATGCTTCGGAAATGCAGTATGTGCACACACGCCTTCCGATCGCTCCTTTTCCGGGCATCTTGCCTGTAGAATCGGGAGCGTCGCACCCATCCCGTCAACCCCCAGCGCTCATGACCCCATCGGAATTGCTGACCACAGCCGTTGTCGCGATCGCATTCCCGTACCCGGACACGACGCGGAAGGTGTTTGATGTGATGTGGCGGGTGCAGCGGTCCCCACAGAAGCGCGATCGCTCTACCCACAGACTAGGCGATCGCTCCTTTTCCGGGCATCTTGCCTGTATAATTGGCAGGGTCGCAATCCTGGGCGGAACCGGAGTTATACCGATTGAGGACTGGGGCGATCGCCACTTCTGCTAATATAGGGGGTTATGGGGGGAGTAAGGGGGGATGTCGGCTGGGAGTTGGCGGTTGGCGATCGCTTTGGCGGGTGATATAATTCGGGTTGATGCCTCAATAAATTCTTTCACCGCAGGGGGAGGTGGCAAGGTGCGATCGCATTACATCACAGCCAGCCTACCACTACCCTAGCAGGATTACTGAAATCCAGGGAAATGAGGATGGCGATCGCACAGATTTTAAATATAGACAATGTAAAAATGTTAAATATTATGCGAGATATTTTGGGGCTATCTTAAAAGTTCAATTCCACAGTCATTGTTACCCCGCTTGTCATGGAAAATCTGCCGGTTAACCTAGATAATGAAACTTTAAGACAAATCGATGTTTTATCCAAAAAACAGAATTTGTCTCCTTCTCAAATTGCTAAATTAGCGATCGAATTTTGCTCCCTGCTGCCACCTGCTGTATGGTTAGCCGGTAACGTCGTTTCCGGTGCCGAAAAAGTTGAGATGGCTAATATTGTCGCCCGGGCTATTTTGGAAAGTCAGTACCATGAAGCTATACAAAAAATTCAACCGCAGCTAAATAAGGAGTGGTTAGATTCTTTGGTAACTGAAGACGATATCCTTGATGCTGCAGTTAAGCTAACTCAAGATGACTGAGACTTTAAGGTTGTGCTTGGATCTGAATATTTGGTGTGCGGCTCTGTTAGCTTCGGTGAAGGGAAGAGAGGGAACTTCTTGTCAAACTTTGGTGGACATAGTTCGACAGGGCAACTGTTTGGTTGGAAAAGTCGAGATCGTCATCTCTTGGGGAATGTTGAATAGGTTGCAAGAGGTTCTGGAAAATCGACCGGAACTTCAAGTTTTGCGGGATGATGCGGTTTTTTATGTTGAGTTAATACGCAGTTATGCTCAATTAAGCCCGCAATTAACTTTGGGAGGAACGGGAATTATACCGATTGAGGACTGGGACGATCGCCACGTTTTAGAAACTTCTATTGCGGGTGATGCAACTGCTTTGGTGACGGGAAATTTTAGGGATTTTCTGGTTAAGGATTTAACGGTAATTATTCCACAACGTCATGGCATTTATAGGTCTGCAAATCGCTCTTTTCATTTGGTTCATCCTTACTTGATGATGAATTGGATTAATCGGGGTCGGGTTCCTTCGGTTTCTGATTTTTAACTGAGGTTAGTCAAATAGCTAATGTGTGGTTGGAAAGATTATTGCGTAGGTCTGGTTTTGGGGATGGAGATAACTACTGAATAGGATTAATTCAATGACTAAATTAGTGGTTTTAATTACCGGAGTTTGAGGCGGTATTGGCAAGGCAACTGCCCAGTTTGTTCACCCCCAAGTTTGGTATGTGGTGGGGGTTCAGCCAGGCAATATGTCCGCTCCTGTAGCGGAAATGGATAGGTTTTTTCAAGCTGATGTCCCGGATGTTTCTGCCTGGGAGGAGATGGCTCAAAAGTGGCGAGGTGAGGTGGCTAGGGTGGATGCGTTGGTCAATAATGCGGCCGTCATGGTTGGTCAGCCTGGTAGTGGAAACGACACGCCAGCAGTGGGAGGGGGTGTAGTGGGTGAATTGCCTCGCTCTATTTTGCCGTGTGTCAGTTGGCCGCGTGGGGGTGCGGTGGTGAATGTCAGTCCTGTTCATGCGATCGCCACTTCTGCTAATATACCCGCTTATGGGGGGAGTAACGGGGGGATGTGGGCTGGGAGTCGGCGGTTGGCGATCGCTTTGGCGGGTGATATAATTCCGGTTGATGCCTCAATAAATTCTTTCACCGCAGGGGGAGGTGGCAAGGTGCGATCGCGAGATTGAGTACCCAGTAAAAAGGAATCTCCACATTAATCCCACATTGTTAGGAGGTCAAACGTGGTTGCAGTGAATCCAGCGGTCACAAAAGTTTCCTTAGAGGATTTTTTAAAACTTCCTGAAACCAAACCTTATTCTGAATATCTCGATGGAGAGATAGCACAAAAACCCATGCCGCAGGGAGAACATAGTATTATCCAAACCTATCTATCTGCCAGAATCAATGACATTGGCAAAGCGAACAAGGGGGCTTTAGCATTCACAGAGTTAAGGTGTACTTTTGGCGGACGTTCTCTGGTGCCTGACATTTCTGTTTTCGCTTGGGAACGCATCCCTAAGACGGAACAAGGAAGAATTCAAAATCGCTTTGAAGTTTATCCAGATTGGGTGATTGAAATTTTATCTCCTGAGCCATCGGCAAACCAGGTAATTAAAAAGATTATTTTTAGTCTGAAGCAGGGAACAGAGTTGGGATGGTTAATCGACCCCAAAGATGAATCAGTGATGATATTTCAACTCAATCAATTGCCAGATATCCCCTCAAAACAGGAATTTTTGCCGGTTTTAGAGAGTGTTAAAGAGATGCAGTTATCGACTACGGAAATTTTTAATTGGCTGAAAATTGAGTGACCGAATTCAATGTGATGGCGGCGTGGGGGTGCGGTGGTGAATGTCAGTCCTGTTCATGCGATCGCCACTTCTGCTAATATACCCGCTTATGGGGGGAGTAAGGGGGGATGTCGGCTGGGAGTCGGCGGTTGGCGATCGCTTTGAGGGGTGATATAATTCCGGTTGATGCCTCCATAAATTCTTTCACCGCAGGGGGAGGTGGCAAGGTGCGATCGCATTACATCACAGCCGGCCTACCACTACCCTAGCAGGATTACTGAAATCCAGGGAAATGGGGATGGCGATCGCTTTTTGAAAACCATCCACCGCCTCTTCTAGCTGACGGCTCCGCAGCAGTTGATTACCCCTCACTAAATCCCTGACTCCCCAGAATCAAGTCTATATAGACCGGTTGGATTCACCCAGGGATTATACCATCATCAGGATATTCTTGCCAAGGATTTTAATCAACCCACAATCAACTACACTTGTCAAGTACGGATAACCGAATGCTTTATTCCGGCAAACCGAATGCCGCTGGCTCTAGGTAATGCGATCGCCGCCCTCCGTATGGGAGCTAAACTTCCCAATCTTCTATTCTCAACTCCGAGACTCGCTCAAATTCTCTTGTATTATGAGTGACCAATATTAAATGATTGACAATGGCTCGCGCCGCCATCAGCAAATCATAGGGGCCGATTGGCGTTCCCAAACTTGCCAAGTTGTTTCTGATTTCTCCCGCCTTTTTGGCGGCTCTATCATCCCCAGGTAAGGAGACAAAAAAATCTAAAAATTCTTGTTGCCTTGCCAAGTTTGGCGGCGGATTTCCACTCCGCATCGCCCCATAAAATAACTCAAATTTCACCACGGAACAAACGGCGATATCTGTCGGATCGATCGCTTCTAATTTGTTCGGTGAGAAGTTGCGATCGCCGATTCAAATAGATGGCGACAACGTTGGTATCTAGTAAATACAGCACTTGAATTTATCGAGTTGCGAACAGTTCTTCGGGCGGATCGTCCAATTCCGCAGAGACTCCTTCTTCATCGATGATGATGGGAGCATCCGCACAACTGCCCCAAGTTTTTTCAAAGAAATCTGACGGCCATTTGGGGTGTTTGGTTGCTTTCTCTTGCCGTGGGGGTGTCGTCGCTTGGAATAGGACCAAGACCTCGAGTTCGGTGTTCTTGACTTCGGAGGGCATCTGCACTTTTAAGATGCCATCTTCTCCGATATGGGTCGCCAAACGAATGTTTTGCATGGGGGGCGATCGGCATTTGATGGGCTATGATGCTTTGATTGTATCACCAACGCTTGTAGCACAGGCATCTTGCCTGTATAATCGGGAGCGTCGCTCCCATCCCGTCAACCCCCAGCGCTCATGACCCCATCGGAATTGCTGACGACACCTGTTGTTGCGATCGCATTCCCGTACCCCGACACGACGCGGAAGGTGTTTGATGTGATGTGGCGGGTGCAGCGGTCCCCACAGAAGCGCGATCGCACCGGATATTGACTCCTGTAACTCAGTCGGCGCC
>NZ_JARPLU010000177.1:0-8877 GCF_032349615.1 Limnospira sp. PMC 1279.21
AGACCTGATTAGACGCTTCACCTGACTGGCCATATTGGAAGTCTCGAAGGTGGGCAAAAAAATCAGGCTGTGTTATGGGATGGCCAGGGATGCGACCCAATCAACCAAGGGGTTGAAGTCCTCACCGGGTAGTCCCCACGCCCATTTCAGCTCGATTTCATACCCGAAGGTCTCGCACCATACTTGGTATTATACCGTATTGCCGTCAAATGTTAACCTAATTTGAGATTAAATCATGCTCCATAGACTACCATACCTAGAAAAATATTTCCCGAAATATCTGGTTCGGAACCAGTGAATCCGCCTCTAATCACCAACACCCGCCAATTAGCGACAATTCTCAACTTAAACTGTGGCAGGAATTGGCGCGGTTCTGACCATAATACCTGTTTTTTGCTCAATTTCTTGGGCGAAGTGGTGCAGAATTTCGGGAACTACGCAACGCAGCGCGCGCACTTGATAAGGACGATTGGCGCTTGATGTATGGTTTTCACGACCATCGAGTTGTCGTTGTACTGGTTTAGGACGGGTAGGGGTGTTTAATTGGATTTCCCTAGGTGCAACAGCAGTTATTAACCTAATATACTCTCTTCTGGTAGACTCGTCCCAAGGAGAAAGCAGCATGGTTTGAATCCCTATTTCTCCCTGATAGTGCTGGCGAAATTCCAGTAGTCCGGCGATAATGTGGTCGAAGTCTATACCGGGGACAGGTCGGTTCACCCGTCTGAGTTGGTCTGATGATACCCCATCTAGTTTGATAGATACTTTATCTGCGATCGCCAAATCCGATCGCACCTGGGGGTCATTTAAGGTAGTACCATTAGTCAGAACTAGAGTAGGGCGCGCGGTCAAGGTCTTAATTCCTGTTAAAATTTCTCCCAAATTCGCCGCCAATGTCGGTTCACCACTACCGCTGAGGGTAATCACATCTACCGACCAGGGGGCAAAATTTTCTAGGCTGGTCAAAATCTCGGCGCATGGTACATAAATCATGCGATCGCTCGTTTTCTGTTCAATTTCCCCAAGCTGACAGTAAACGCAGTTAAATGAACAGCTAGAAACTACCCCAATTGGGTCAATTCCTAGCGATCGCCCATAACGCCAGGAGGACACCGGACCATAGACCGGGGTGAATGATGGGTGTAATGCAATTGTCGAATCAATCATCAGAAATTTCCCCCGAAACCGGTATCAGCAAGAGTCCCACTAACCATCCGGTGGGAACTCTCTTGATTACTATTCTTCCTCTGATTCAGCCCAACTGGTTACTTTACCGTTTTCTTGGACCTGAATCAGATGGATGTGTTTATATCCTAGTTTAATCTCAAACTCATCACCTGTTCCCAATCCCATTTCCTTAGTATAAGTCGAGCCGATCACAATTTGACCATTTTTGTGAACACTGACCGTATAGGTAGCATCCCGACCCCTACCGTCTTTGGGAGTCTCTGAATTAAAGGGAATTCCCCGCGCTTCCAGTAAAGCATCATAAAAATCCGTGAGATTCACCCTGACTTCACCATCTTTTATGGTGTAATACCCGCACAGTCTGGCGGTTTCTCGCCGGGGAATATCTGAAAGTTCTTTGACTTTTTGAAGCAAATCCTTTCCGACTAACGGGGTTGTTGCTGCTTGTGACATTGCGAAATACCTTTTATAACTCGGAAGTATTAATAAACTTACTCTGTAGCATTCCTTAATTATCTATGAATCAGTAAACCTTCTCAAGTTCAGCTAACCATTTCCTTAGTCCGGTAATGGTAACATGACAGATATTTTTGGGTGATTCCGAGTTAACTAAGGATGCCTGATGCAGTTTTTACCCGCATCAAACACCATAATATCTTTAAAACAATCATTTTGACAAACACAGTTAGATTATCGGTATCTGTGAGCCTTATCTGGGGATATCTATTGGGCTAGAAATCTTTTTTAATACGTCAATCATTCAATCTTAGCTGTTTCGCATAAATTGTGGCACTGAAGACAGTTGCACAATATTCGGCAATTATGGTCTAATCCAAGTTCTAAAAAAGCCTGTTACAGTTATCCAAGTTCTAAAAAAGCCTGTTACAGTTATCCAAGTTCTAAAAAAGCCTGTTACAAATTAGCAGATATCCAAGGGAGATGGGGGAGGGAAAACAGTATAGCAGCCCGATCTAACTATACTGAAGTTCCCGCCGGGAGAGTCATTATGGTATGAAACCCCCTATTTTATTGATCCAAGCCGAGGTGGCGCTGAATATGTTTGAGGGTTTGATAAATTTCGGGGAGTCGTTTACGAATGGCGGAATTTTTCAGATAAAGTTTATTGTCAATGGCTGGGGAGTCTGAGACAATAGCGCCTGGTTTAACATCGCTGTGAATACCAGCTTGCGCGGTAGCGATCGCACCATTACCAATTTTAGCTTGATTAGCAATTCCCACCTGACCGGCGAGAATAACGCGATCGCCAACAGTGACACCACCAGCTAACCCGACTTGCGCGGCGAAAGCACAACCAGAACCAATCTTACAGCCATGACCAATATGGACTAAATTATCTAATTTGGTCTGGCTCCCGATACGAGTTTCTCCGACGGCTGGACGGTCTATGGTGCTGTTACAACCTACACTCACGCCATTTTCAAGTACCGTAATTCCTGATTGTTCCATTTTTAGCCAACCGTCTGGGGTGGGGACAAAGCCAAAACCTTCAGCGCCAATGACTGCGCCACTATGAATAGTGCAATCTGCGCCAATCTCAGTACGTTCGTGGATAGTACAGTTAGCATGGAGTATTGTGCGATCGCCAATTTTAACTTGGGGATAAATGACCACATTGGGATGAATACAGACATCATCGCCGATTTTCGCCCCAGACCGAATCACTACATGGGGACCAATATGCACACGGGAACCGAGTTTAACATCAGGTGCAATGGTTGCTATGGGGTGAATTTCCGGCCTAGGATGATAGGGTTGATAAAATAAGGCGATCGCCCTCGCAAATAGTAAACGTGGGGATTCTGTGGACATCCAAGCTAGTCCTTTTGCGATCGCTTGAGCTTGTAAAGCCTCATCAACAGGCAAAATCACCGCATCAGCTTTCGTGGTAGCCAAATAATGGGCAAACTTTTGTCCTTCGATATAACTGAGAGTACCAGCCTGAGCCTCATCAATGGCTGCTACACCATGAATAACGGGATCTGTGCGATCGCTCAATTCGAGACTGTCGCTAACTACTCCATCTTTTAATTGCTGTAGGAGATCACTAAATTTCATCGCTCATCAAAGTTATAGTAACCTTTAGAGAATAGCCAATCTGTGTGCGTCACGGGACATTCCGGGGCTGGTTTTCCCCAAAGCTAACCGACTTCAAGCCCGACGACAGGGGAAACCAATAGCTTTTGGGTTGTTGTTGATGTGATAGCGATAACCTAGCGCCATGAGTCAGTTTTGCGGTATAGTGTGGGGATGCTGTGCTATGGCACAGTTTGGAATGGCAGGGGTAGGCTGCTAAAACCTATCTCCACCCCTAATAGGAGTTGATCATGACGGATAAACACCAGCGCGATATGCGTCGTCATGCTGCCGAAGAGTTCGTTAAATCCTTTCAACAGGAGTTACTTGAGGCATTCCAACAAGAAAATGAGTCATCGGAGGAAGCCCTCTCTCTCGATCATTCCCCCGTGGAACGCCGGAGAGATCATTATCCTTCGAGTCCTATTAGTCTGTCGGAACTTGAGGAGGCTATTTCGGACATTGAGCAGTTTTTGGAAAGCCGACAGGAACACCCTTCTAGTTCAGAGACTCTCCGGGAAACAAAATCAGAGGAAGATTAACTGGAAGGCGGGTTAAGTGTCGAGTCGTTGACGCTGCGCTTCATATAATATCAAGGCTGCACAAATAGCCACATTCAGAGATTCAACATTCCCCAACAGAGGGACCCTAATATGATAGTCAGCGAGGCTGTTTAAATCTGGGGATAAGCCAGAACCCTCATTTCCCAAGACGATCGCTGTAGGTTGGCGCAAGTCAATTTCCCAGTAGCTTAGGGAAGCGTCCGCGCGGGTGGCTACAACTTGTATACCCTGTTTCTGACTATTGCTTAGTTGGGTGATCAGGTCGGAATGGACGGCTATGGGAACCTCAAACCAAGCACCAGCAGAGGCGCGGAGGACTTTGGGATGGGTTGGGTCAACGCTATCACTACTTAACCATAATCCCTCAACTCCGGCGGCTGTGGCTGTACGGATCATGGTTCCTAGGTTGCCAGGATCTTGCACGGTTTCTAGGACTAGGCCTAAACTGGTGATGGGAACTGGGGTTTGGTCTTGGCGGCGGGCGATCGCTACTACTCCGTCAGGGTTGACTGTGGTGGTCATGGCTACTATCAGGCGATCGCTCACCTGTTCAGTGCGATCTGCCGTTTTTACTGCCAATTCCCACAGTTCCGGGTGACGTTCCTGCCATTGGGGGGTACAGCAAAGGGTGATGATCTCCCAATTCACAGCACAAGCCGCCTCTATTAGGTGGGTTCCTTCTAGGATGAATAGTCCCTCCTCTCGTCTGGCTTTGGCTGTATGTAACTGGCGAATTTGCTTAACTAAGGGGTTTTGTAGGCTGGTTAGCATTTAACTTGACGTGGGGGCGCAAATTGGATTTGGGCATCGTCTCATTTACTCAGACAAACTTTTGGCTGGTTTGATGTTTTCTTCTGCCTTGATGGTCTCCCCTTTTCGGAAACTGAAAAACCACTTTGATCTGATCGGATGGGGACAAAAATTATGTTTTTGAATACTCAATTATTGGGTTTATGCCGACAAAATACCAGGAAATCGCCTACTCTGTCAAGCTCTTTCCAGCGATGCGGTTCCCTGGTTAATAGGCGATCGCCCATTGCTATATCAAAACCTCATATTCCTAGCCTGTGCTTGCGCCTCCTGTACTTGTCGTCTGAGTTCCTCTGTGGTTATGTTTTCCTGTTGGTCTAGCTGGTTTTGTTGGTTGAGGAAGTTCTGGAAGTTCTGCTGCTGTTGCTGAAGCTGGTTGTTGAGGGCGGCGGTGGTTTGGTTTTGGCTGCGGTCGCGCGCCTCTTGGGTTCTAACATAATCCTGAAACTGCTGTTGTTGCTGTTGTTGCTGCGCCGCCAAATTAGCGATCGCATCGGCCACATTCATCCCCCCCGTCCCGCCGACCATTAAAGCCGCGGCTGTTACAGCTCCGGTCACGTTGACGTTAGCAGTTTGAATGTCAATTTTGCGGGTACGATCATCAATGCGGATGCGCTGATGGCCAGATGTCACTATCTCTATACTGCGATCGCTATCATTAAGCCTAATTTGATGACCGCCACTGGTTTGAATATACACCCCATCCTGGCTAGTCCGACTTAGATCCTCCTCCACAAACTGGATTTTATGGCCGCTGGGAGTAGTGAAACTTCGCAGCCGCACTTTCCCCCGATTAGAAATAGTCTCCTCAACCGGGTCTGGGGGACTATCCTTGCCGTTCCATACCCCACCAATGCAGTATGGACGGTGGATATCTCCATGTTCAAAAGCCACTAGCACCTCATCATTAATTTCTGGGAGACAGTAAAAGCCTCGGTTTCGTCCAGCACCAAGACCCACAACCCTAGCCCAGGCGCTGGCGTGGGCGCTCCCGTCCCCTTCTGGGGTCAGGGTCGGAAATTTCACTCGCACACGCCCAAGACCCTCTGGGTCATAGTTATGAGTAACAATACCCACTAGATGGGTTTGCCCCGGTTTCAAACCTATTTTGGGGGAAAGGGTTGTCAAAATTGAACCGCCCCGTAACCCCCTCACACTAAATTCCGTGCTGTATCTCCCTTCTTGATACAGGTGGCGGGTTTCGGTAATGTAATATCTACCGCTATAACGCCCCATTCCAGTTAATTCCACCACTTTCCCTACCCGAATATTCGGGTTTCCCGGAGCATGGGAGTCGGCTTGCACAAATTCTCCCTCGAGTTCGTTATAGAGGGCTTGAGCCATCAAGTCCGCCGCTTTGGGACTGGAAACAGGCTGATCTACAACAATCATTTTCGGCGGCGGGAAGTTGCTGCCAAAAAGTCCCGTGGTTAAGGGAGCGCCACCTGATGACCTCCGTTGAAACTGACTCGACCACCCCTCCTGGGAATTACCCTCGATTTGAGTGATTTTTTCCGAGCGATCGGCTACCGAGACAATCGGCTGTTTTCTAGTATAATCCCAGCTTCGCACTTCCACTGAGTCAACCTGTTCCGCACTGGTGACTCGGACTCGAAAACTTTCAAAGTCTTTTAGCCATTTCAGTCTCAAAATATCCCCTCCCTGGGGGCGACGGAAAAATAGTTTCCCATCTTGAACAAATAATTCAAATCCAATTCTAGCCGCTCTGTCCCGCAGGAATTCCATATTGGTCTGGTTTTCCTGAAAAACGTAGGCTTGTTTATCTCCGCTCGGATCGATTCTCCCTTGCTCAATTCCCACTTCTCTCGCGATTTTGACAACTATATCACTATCGGTATAGTCCTGGAAAGAACGGTTATAACGCCCTCGGTGCAGACGATGGGAAATGTCATAACCCCGAACTATAATCGGTGCTTGGGTGTCGCTGGTAAAGTGGGTTTCAATCGCGGTAATTTCGCCTTCGATAATGTAGTCTTTTTGTTCTTGGTTGAATTCTGGGGACTCCGTTGTGCTACCTTGAAAACCAATCTTGACTTTTTTGCCAATTTGTAGGAGGGGATCGTGTTGCCATGTTTGGCTTTCGTCATCTACCGGAACGTAGGGATTATTGATAGCCAGTGTGAACATCCCAGGTAGGTGCAAACTCTCTTCTACCGAAATTTGCAGCAAATCATTCATTAAAGCCGACAGGGATGATTGGTCGGCTCCTTCAATTTGCAACAGAGGACTGGAAACATACAGACTGCGATCGCTTGCCATGGCTACAATGATATGTTAATTATTTACTGATAATTTTACGACGCTCACTAAAACTGCGATCGGCAACCCCCAGATCCACTTCTTTCAGCTTAATCGTCACTCGGGCGCGTACTGGTGTACCATCTGGTTTAAACATCGTCAATTTATAATCTAAACTTTCCACCATACAACGCATATAATTTTTATCCCCCCACATTAAGTAGTAAACCGGGGGTCGTCGCAGCTCTAGGGCTTGTGTGTCAATATCTCCCCCACCATATTCAGCCACCTCCATGGCATTCGCATTCACCCCTAACAAGTTACTAGACAGGCTAGATACAGCCGATTGAATTACAGTATTAGTAACACTAGCTTTGACCAATCTTTCACTGTAGCCGCCTTCTTTACTAAATGGATCTTTAAAAGAACTGAAGTCTACAGTATCCAGAATAGGCTGGATTTTATTCAATACATTTTCGCCGGTTTCATAGGTATCAAACACCAGATCAGTTAACGTCAATTGGTAGGGTTCTACAAAACCAAAGTTCACCTTCGGTAAACCTCTACTTGTCCGCGCTCCCTTGATATCTTCAATCGAAACAGACCTACTTAACTGCAAGTCTGTAGGGTTAAACTGGAACCTGATAATTTTAGCGCCTTCTCCACTTCTAGGAATCAGAGCAGCTTTGACCAATTTACCACTTTTTAACCCAGATCTTTGATAAAGAGAACTGGCGGCAGACTCTTTCCTTGTCTCTAGAGCTAAATACTGCTGATCTCGAATTTTGTCATATCTAGCTGCTCCTTGAAGCAAGGCAATATCGGCTGTACTTGTCGCGACATCCTTAGCCAAATTACTGAGCCATGAATTCTCTTTTGTCATAATTCAGCCACTTGTAAAATTTAACAACAATCAAGATGATACATAATTAAAATTCGGACTTTTTATAGTCAATTATTTATGATTATACCATACTTTTTGATAAATACGATAACAATTTAACTTTTCTTTATATTTCAACCAAACTTTGAATATGTTTACTTACCAAGGAAAACGTCCAGAAGACCTATGGGAACCATAACGTTCTCGTTCCACTTGAAATCGCTGACAAATAAAGCCATATATTTCTCTAGCTAGTGCTTCGAGATGTTCAGATGTGACGACTTCTTGTTGTTTAGATTCGGCTTTTTCCTGTTCATTGTAATTCCTGTTATATTGGGCTTTAATATTTTCATCTAATTCATAAATATCTTGCTGGTTTAATGGTTCAACTTTATGAGACCTTTGTGATGATACTTGTTGCTTTAATTTTGCTCTATCTTGAATAGTTTTTTGCATCATTTCTTTAACAGAAGATGGCTTATTGTAAAAATCAGAAGACAAAATATCACCCTTGGTACTCACCTGAACATTATCTGGAATATATTTATTTTTAGGTACTACCAAACTTTTCAGTCTTGATTGGTTTAATCCTAATTTTTCCTGATTTTTCATCAATTCTTGATGATTATCCGGAGACTGTGGTACTACACCACGCGGTTGAAAATCAACATTATGTCGGTTATTTTTCATTAATTTTTGTTTATTTAAAGGTTTATTTTTATCATATTTTTTCTGGTTATTTTTTGTAATAAATCCTGGCTTATTTATGTTTTTAATAAACCTTTGAATCTCAGGGATTCCTCCATTGATAAGCATTTCTTTAACCGTTTTATTACTATCAGATAAACCAGGGTTTATATCTGATTTAGGTTGAAAAAATAATGAATTAGTATCAGATATACCATCCGTTATATCTCCCGAATTGGAAGTTTCCGATTGTGGTTGAATTGTGGAATCATGAGAAGCGATCGCATTACTTATATCTTCCACCGAATCCGAGGTTTCCGAGAGTCGTTGAATGGAAGGGGAGTCATGAGAAGCGATCGCATTTACATCCACCGAATCGGAAGTTTCTGGGAG
>NZ_JARPLU010000178.1:0-8856 GCF_032349615.1 Limnospira sp. PMC 1279.21
GGATATGCACTAATTGTCCCGTGTGCTAAGACTGAATGGAGTGCATTTTGAGTGTGACGGTACGACTATCGGGTTAAGTGAATTCCCGCTATCGCCGTCAGGGTAACGCCATAGAAAAAACGAGCCTGGAGGGATTTTAACCCTTCATAAAGGCTATAACCCCTATTCTACCGTTACTCTAGTGCACTCAAGGGCGATCGCACATTTAGGAGTTAGTGCAAAAAAAACCCCTAGGTATTTAGCCTAGAGGGTATTGTGTTGTGGGTTTATTGGGGATTAATCATCGAGTTGATATATTGCCCTAAGAATTGCCTTAACTTCTGGTAAATCTGGATTGATACCGATATTAATTAAGGCTTGTTTCCCCATATCTAGTGGCAATGGTTGCCTTTGATGTCGTGTCAGGATACCTAACTCTGTAGCCAGGTGGCGGCGTTTTTTGTACTTGCTGTCATTAACTGCAACACTATGACCAAATGAACGCGCTCTGATTTCTTGTGGTATCCCGTTCATTTCTCCTAGTTGGTTACCAAGGTGTTGGAAAGCATAAGTTTGAGTGAATCCCCAATCGTGACGTTCTAACCATTTGCGGTGATTATCGTTAAACTTGCTAGGGTCTTTGGATTCTGTGATAGGTAAGCAGACGTTATGAATTCCTAGGCGGTTAATCAGAGTCTTGTCTTTTGACATTGGGATAGCTAACCGCCAACCTGTCTTGGTGCTACCACCAAAGTAAGTAAACTCACCAATAACCAGCACTAACTCAAGGTTGTTAGGGTCAGATACAGCCGGGAAAGTGATACCGTCAACCGTAATGGCTTTGGTTAAGTTTTGACCTGCCGCAACTTCTGACGGTCTCAACCCGTATAAAGCACACATTGCCGACACCCAGCACCAACCATCACGTGCCTGGTTTTCTGTTGACCGCCCATAATCAGTGTTGCGTTCCTTGTCTAGCAAACTTAACAAGGTATCCAAGTCTATACTTTGGGATTCAGCAAATACTGTTTGAGTAGGGTCAATCTTTTCTAATTTCTCCAGTGCTTTCTTGCGTCCAGCGCGTTCTGCTACCTGTTTTAACCGGTAGTATCTGTCTTTAAAGTCTTTATGTCCTACTGGGTTGTTACCGTCTGGTAGTGGACTATACAGTGCTTCTTTGATACCTTCCCAACTAACGTAAGTATCCCAATCTGTGACTTGATCGAATACCTGGGTGAAGCAACGTCGGAAAGATTTCCGGTCACTAGCCATATCGCGGGAACGTTTTCGCTTGGTGTTACGATGTACCCCATTAAAGTAATCATCCTCCATGTCTTTGAATACTTGACGATAAGTGATTAAGTCGTTTTCCATGGGAACTTTGGACTCATCAAGGATAGTAGCCTTGTACCAGTCCAACCATTCAGATACTGACTGGAATTGTCCATCAAGGGATTTATGGACTAGCCAAGCCTTGTCAACAGCCTTGCGGATACCCTCAGAAGTGAACTGACAATTACATCCCCGTTGTTTACGCCCCCCGTTTCCGGGTCAGTGGTGATGTCTAGTTGGATTGTCCCCCGGTTACGTTTAATCCTGACACCCTTGGGACATTGTTTGCGGGATAGATTAAAAAACTCAAGAATGTCTTGAAAGCCTTGATATGTACCACTGTGTGTACTGTTTATACTTGCACTCATTTGGCACTAACTCCTAAATGTGCGATCGCCATTGAGCGCATTAGAATGGCGGTAGAATAAGGGTTATAGCTTTTATGGAGGGTTCAAATCCCTCCATGCTCGTTTTTTCTATGGCCTTATTGAGAAGGAGCCACAGACAACGGATTAACCCAAATACTTGTCGGTGTGAATGGGTAACTGTTTGCAAACATTAGGTAAGAGACTCATCGCCTTGTTGGTTTTTCCCCACCAGGTTAATTGTGAACGGAGAGGGAGGGATTCGAACCCTCGGAGAGGCTGAACACCCCTCAACAGATTAGCAATCTGCCGCTTTCGACCACTCAGCCACCTCTCCCAGTGACATCATTCTACTATAACTGATTCTCAAAAATAAGTCTAGTCTTGTCGCCAAAAAATTTGCTCGACCTTCCCAGAGATTTTAATGGCCCGTTGATTCTCGGTTAATAATCCCATTGAGAAAAATATCAGTGAGTCCTTCAGCCATTTCCTGCATATCGTTGGGGGAGGCGGCTGGGTCAATAATAGTGCGATAACTGAAGCCAGCTACAGCAAACATCCCCAAAAATACCTGGGCGACGATACGGGGATTCATGGGACGATAAACCCCCTTCTCGATGGCGGTTTGAAAGAAAGCCTCAGCCACGTCTGTCATTTTAGCAATAATTTCTGACTGAATGCGATCGCTCAATTCCGGGTGAAACTGCGCTTCTAGGAAACAAACCCGCAGTAAATCGGCGTTACTATGCAGACCCATCATCCGATGTCGCATAATTTGTGAAATCCCTTGATAATTAGCGACTTCACTCAATTCTGTGAGTAAATCCGTCAAAATCTCCACCCATCCCTGAGTCACGACCTCGACCAAAATCGCCTTTTTATTAGGAAAGTAGCGAAATATAGTCCCCTCCGCCACTCCCACCTTAGCAGCCAAGTCCTTGATAGTAGTTGCTTCATAGCCACGTCGCGCAAAAAGTTTAGTCGCCGCTTTCAGGATACGAGTAGGTATGTCAACTTCTCGGGGTGGAGATTGATTAAAGATGTTCATAAATAAATTGAAGCTGTGGGGGAGATAATTATCAAAACCCTGAGTTGATGGTATGATAGGCAATTCGCCAGAGTCAAGAGTGGATGAGACATTGTAGTTCACGAATAGTATTTTTCATGGATAGCAGTTGACGGGGGAGTATGTCAATATAGAAACTATGATCTAAACCAGAAACTCAAAAATCTTTATGAATCTAAGTTGGTTCGTGACTTCACATAACCACCATCAAAAACGATTACCCCCTTGGCTAAAACAATTTCTGCTGTTGCTGTTAGCAATTGTCCTGGGGGTGACTACTTTTGGACAGCCAACCCAAGCTGATGAACTTCCCAGCAATTCGCCATCTATCCAACCTTACTTAGATCGAGTTATCGATAAAGTGAGTGAATTTCGCCTGGATAATGGGATGAAATTTATAGTCTTACAAAGAAATCAAGCGCCAGTGGTTTCTTTTTTAATTCATGCAGATGTTGGGGGTGTTGATGAACCGGAAGGACAAACGGGGGTAGCCCATTATTTAGAACATCTGGCTTTTAAGGGGACTAAACGGATTGGGACGAGTAATTATGCGGCGGAAAAACCGCTTTTAGATAAACTAGATCAACTATTTGACCGTATCCTGGTCGCCCAAAATCAGGGTAATACAGAGGAAGTAGCTAAACTGACGGCGGAATTTGTGAAGGTGGAAAAACAAGCGTCTGAGTATGTTAACCAAAATGAATTTGGGCGGATTGTTGAACAGTCGGGGGGAGTGGGAATGAATGCTACGACTTCTGCTGATGAAACGAGATATTTCTACAGTCTACCATCGAATAAGTTAGAATTGTGGATGTCTCTGGAATCGGAGAGATTTTTAGAACCTGTATTCCGAGAATTCTTTAAGGAAAAAGAGGTAATTCTTGAAGAAAGAAGACTGCGGACTGATAATTCTCCGGTGGGTCAAATGGTGGAGGCTTTCGCTGAAACGGCGTTTCAAGTACACCCCTATCGTCGTCCGGTGATTGGTTATTTAGAGGATTTGCAAAGGATGACCCGCCCAAATGTTCAGGATTTCTTTGATACCTATTATGTACCGAGTAATTTGACTGTAGCGGTGGTGGGAGATGTAGAGCCATTACAGGTTAAAAAACTGGCGGAAATCTACTTTGGTCGCTATCCATCTCGACCTCATCCCCCACAACTTGATGTGAAGGAACCGCCACAACTTGAAACTCGCGAAATCACTAAATATCTACGTTCTCAACCTTGGTATTTAGAAGGGTATCATCGCCCGGCTATCAGTGACCCAGACCATGTGGTTATAGATGCGATCGCCAGTATTCTTAGCAGTGGTCGCACTTCCCGGTTATATCAATCTTTGGTAGAACAAAAACAGGTAGCCCTCGCCGCCCAAGGAATTAGCAGTTATCCGGGAAATAAACATGAGAATTTGATGTTGTTTTATGCGTTAACTTCCCCTAATCATACGGTGGATGATGTGGCGGCGGCTTTACAAGTGGAAATAGACCGCCTCAAAAATGAACTGGTTTCTCCCCGGGAATTAGAAAGGGTAAAAACTCAGGCGCGGGCGAGTTTATTGCGATCGCTTGATTCTAATATGGGGATGGCTTTTGCTTTAGTTAACTATGAGGTGAAAACAGGATCTTGGCGGAACCTATTTGAAACTTTGGATGCTATTTCGGCTATCACTCCCCAAGATATTCAAAGGGTCGCCCAGGCTACTTTCCGCCCGGAAAATCGCACGGTGGGTCGTCTTTTATCGCAAAATTAATGTACCACTTCCTAATAATATGCAATTGACAACCTCTATGAAATTGAAAAAATCCAGGTTATTACTAATGGCGATCGCCTGTCTAACCCTGGTCATGACAGTGGTTTGGCATTCCCCCGCAGTCGCCGGAGTTCCCAAACATTATCGGGAACTAGAATTCCCTCCCCTCCGCACTTTGGCACTTCCCGAATACAGTCGCTATGAACTTGACAATGGCATTGTTATTTATTTAATGGAAGACCGGGAACTTCCTTTAGTTAGGGGAAGTGCTATCTTTAAAACTGGCAGCCGTTTTGAACCTAATAATAAGGTAGGATTAGCTAGTTTAACGGGGAGTTTAATGCGCGCTGGGGGAACCAAAAAACATCCCCCCCAAGTGTTAAATGAAATCCTGGAACACAAAGCCGCATCGGTAGAAACGGGAATTAGTGACACTATGGGAAATGCGGGTTTTAGTGCATTAAGTGAAGACCTGGATGCGGTATTTAGTTTATTTGCAGAAGTGATTAGGGAACCAGCTTTTGATTCTCAACAATTAGCGTTAGCGAAAAATCAAATGCGAGGGGCGATCGCTCGTCGAAATGATGACCCTCAACGCATAGCTAGTCGGGAATTTCAAAAGCTAATTTATGGGGAGACAAGTCCCTACGCTCGCAGTGTCGAATATGAACATTTAGCACAGATTTCTAGGTCAGATTTATTCAAGTTTCATCAACAGTATTTTCACCCCAAAAATATGATATTGGGGATTGTAGGAGATTTTGATTCAGCGGAAATGCGATCGCTAATTGCTGAAAAGTTCGGAGATTGGAAATCTGGCGATCAAGCTATAAATCCTCCCCTTCCTGATGTGAATCAGGTTAATATGGGTGGGGTATTTATGATTGACCAACCCCAACTCACTCAAAGTTATGTGCAGATGGGACATTTAGGCGGTAAGGCTAATAATCCTGATTACCCGGCGCTAATGGTTCTTAATGGTGTGATGAATGGCTTTGGTGGTAGGCTATTTAATGAAGTGCGATCGCGTCAAGGTTTAGCCTATTCTGTGTATGGGGTATGGAGTCCTAATTTTGATTATCCCGGCTTATTTATTTCTGGGGGTCAAACTCGTTCAGATACGACTGTTCCATTAATTCAGGCGATGAAATCGGAAATTAAGCGCATACGCACGGAACCCATTACCGCCGACGAATTAAACTACGCCAAGGAATCAACCCTTAATTCTTTTGTGTTTAATTTCGCTTCCGGCGACCAAACCCTTTCCCGTTTGATGCGTTATGAATACTTCGGTTATCCCGCCGATTTTATCTTCAACTACCGTCGTCAAGTTGAGGAGACCACCATTGAGGATGTTCAGAGGGTGGCGGCTGAGTATCTCCAACCCGAAAAGCTGGTGATTTTAGTGGTGGGTAATCAAAAGAGTATTAATCCCCCCCTTAATAGCTTGAATGAGGATGTCAAAGTTACCTCGATTGATATTACTATCCCCAATCAAACCTAGATATTTTGAAGGCATGATAATTCCTCATTGACAAAAATCTCCCTCTCTCTCAGGGAGAGGGTCATCACCCCCCCTACCAAATGCTGAACTATGGATGGCATAATTTAACTGGGTGGGGTTCAATGCTATTAATGTTGCAGTAAAACGACGGTGGCAATTCCTAACACAAAGAAACCAAAGAATTTTTGTAATCGTTTACCGTCAATAAACTGATTCAAATAAGCGCCGCCGAGAGTCCCTAAACTAGCAGCTATGGTCATGGAAAAGGTGAGAGACCAATTGATAGGAACCTGTCCTAAATAGCCGATAATGCCAGCAATAGAGTTAAATGTGATAATTAATAAGGAAGTGCCGATCGCCTCTTTAATCGGAATTCCCCCCAGCAATACCAATACTGGTACGATCGCAAATCCACCCCCAACCCCGACAAATCCGGTAATTACACCTACGCCTAATCCCCCCAGGGGAATCAACCACCAGCGAGAATTGTCTTTACCCACAGACGGACTGACCGCCTTGGGGACATGATTACTGCGGGAAATCATCAATATACTAGCCAGTAAGGCGATCGCCCCAAAAGTGACCATTTGAATGGTATCGGTAATCCCAGGAAAAGATGCTAAACGAGCGCCAAAATAAGCCCCTACCATGGCTGTTGGGGTAAAAACTGCAAAAGTCTTAAAATTCACGTTTCCACGCCGCCAATGGGGTAACATCCCCAGCAAACTGACTGAACCGACAATGGCTAGACTCATGGCGATCGCTTCTCTAGTCCCTATTCCCATAATATAAACGAGAACCGGAACGGCTAGAATTGACCCTCCGCCCCCAATTAAACCCAGACTCAAACCAATACAAATAGCGAGGAGATGTCCGACAATCAAAATAATCATTAATCTATGAGAAAATAGGGAATATCAAAAAAACATTTGGGGCGGGTTACGCAATTAATAATTAATAATTAATAATTAATAATTAATAATTATCGGCGCGGGCTCTGTAGGGGCGGGTTCTACAGTCAGCTTTAATGTATCACCAGAAAGATAGATAAACCCGCCCTTTCTGACCAGTCAGCTTTGGTGTGTCACCAGAAACATGGATAAACCCGCCCTTTCTTTCTGACCAGTCGGCTTTAATGTATCACCAGAAAGATAGATAAACCCGCCCTTTCTTTCTGACCAGTCAGCTTTGGTGTATTACCAGAAAAATAGATAAACCCGCCCTTTCTGACCAGTCGGCTTTGGTGTATTACCAGAAAGATAGATAAACCCGCCCTTTCTGACCAGTCAGCTTTGGTGTATCACCAGAAAGATAGATAAACCCGCCCTTTCTTTCTGACCAGTCGGCTTTGGTCTATCACTAGAAACCCAGAAAGATAGATAAACCCGCCCTTTCTGACCAGTCGGCTTTGGTGTGTTACTAGAAAGATAGATAAACCCGTCCAGATTTTGCTTAAAGACTTAGGAAAGACTGGGAACTTTTCCGCAGCGTTCATTAGCAGGAACCGCAGCCATAATTTTTTTGGGGTCGGGAAGATTGAGACTATTCATTAATTCAATAAAACTCTGGCGGCTTTTTCCGGCTAAACGGGGGTTGTAAAGTTTTTCTTCTTGAATAGTGGAAACTGTATGACCTCGATAGTCATGACCAGGATAAACTAAAGTATTTTCGGGAAGTGTAAAGAGTTTTTGAACAATGCAATCATAAAGTTGTCCGGGGTCGCCACTTTGGAAATCAGTACGTCCACAACCTCGGATTAATAGGGAATCTCCGGTTAAAATACGATCGCCATTTACCAAATAAGTGATATGGCTGTCAGTGTGTCCGGGAGTAGCGATCGCCTCAATTTTAATCTCCCCTAATTCTAAGACTTCTCCATCACCAATGTAGCGATCGGCACAGGCTGCATTAGCCTTTTGGGGTACAATTCCCAGACATTCGGTAAGCTGGCGTAGTTTCCCCGTCCCGGTAATATGGTCAGCGTGAATATGGGTTTCTAAACAATAGCGTAACTTTAATTCCAATTCTTCCAGCAATTTCAGATCGCGATCGACTTGTTCAAGAACCGGATCGACTAAGGCTGCTTCCTTGGTGACAGTATCAGCAATTAGATAGGTATAAGTGCTGGTTTCCGGGTCGAATAGCTGACGAAATAGCATTGATTCTCCTTTAGCCGTTGCATTTAGATATTATGTGAATACTTAACTAGATAGTAAAATATTAAATGCTAAACGTCAATGGGTGGGGGTTAACGAAAGTAAGGTCTTCCTTTCCAGAAAACGCCGACGAGAACGCCAATAAAGGAAAATCGTGATAAAGTGATCACGATGTCAGGTATGGGAAGTAAGGATTTAATCCATAAACCCAGAAGTAGACAGGCAAGCAAAGCCCAGAGACTGCCGGAATTAAGGATCATATCTTGGTCCCAAAGTTCCAAGAGATAAACAGCCAAAGCGCCGATACCGATCGCCGACAGGATAAACATAATTATGCCCAAGGGTGGGGAATACAAGAAGGCGATCGCCTGAGAGAGACTAGCCGAATAGGTTAAACCCAGAGTCAACAGCAACTCAACCGCCGCCACTATAGCCACTGTGACCCCGGCGCTTTGAAGTAGCCACCGCCAGGGTAAAGATTTCAATTGGTATATTAAACGATTCATGGTCTGATGTCCTATATGAGTAGCCGACAATTTGACTGCTATACTACAATTTTTGGCAGGTTGTCGAATTTGAGAGAGAGCATGATTTAATCTCAAATTAGGTGAATATTTTAGGGCAATACGGTATAATAAGATAAGAAGTGCGAAACGTTTAGGAGTGAAATAGGGCTGCAATGCCTGAAATAACCTTCCAGC
>NZ_JARPLU010000179.1:0-3993 GCF_032349615.1 Limnospira sp. PMC 1279.21
CCTAATTTGTATACCCGGATTTGTTGGGTGTCGCTTCGCTTTACCCAACCTACGACTAGAAACCGGGTTTCTTTACCTCCCACAATACCTGAATTTGTTGGGTGTCGCTTCGCTTTACCCAACCTACGACTAGGTTTCTTGACCCCCCCAGGGAGAAACTGGGTTTCTTTACCCCCAGGTATTTCCCATTAGGTAGCCAATATGTGAAAGGTTGTTGATGTGGATTATTATAGTTTAAAATGGTGGCGATCGCCCTCACTAGATCGGACTGCGGCGTAGCCGGCGCGTGGCTTTGGGACT
Source organism: Limnospira sp. PMC 1279.21 (assembly GCF_032349615.1). NCBI lineage: Bacteria > Bacillati > Cyanobacteriota > Cyanophyceae > Oscillatoriales > Sirenicapillariaceae > Limnospira > Limnospira sp. PMC 1279.21. Next base: position 301 of record NZ_JARPLU010000179.1, read on the forward strand.
GCCATCTAAAGAACCCGGCGGAAAGGCTCCGGTGTTATTTTGTGTCAAAATGGTTGATAGAAGTGTTGATGGATAGGTTGAAATCGTGGCTTTCAAAATTGGTTTATTGGGATTGGGAACCGTTGGTCAGGGAACTGCTGCAATTTTATTAGATCGTGAGGGTCGCCATCCCCTGCTCAAAGAAATCGAACTGGTGAGGGTAGGGGTGCGATCGCTTTCCAAGTCCCGGACGATCGCATTACCAGAAAACCTATTAACCACAGATTTAGAAGCGATCGTCACCGATCCAGAAATAGATATTGTGGTAGAGTTGATTGGGGGAGTTGAACCAGCGCGATCGCTAATCCTCAAGGCGATCGACCATGGGAAACATATTGTCACCGCCAATAAAGCCCTCATCTCCCGTCATGGGGCGGAAATCTTCTCAGCCGCCACCCAAAAAGGCGTTTATGTTCTCCTAGAAGCGGCTGTAGGTGGGGGGATACCAGTTATTCAACCCATGAAGGAATGCCTGGGGGCTAACCGGATTAATACAGTTATGGGTATTGTTAACGGTACAACTAACTATATCCTAACTCGGATGCAGGCAGAGGCGGCGAACTTTGATGAAGTTCTGCAACAGGCGCAAGAATTGGGTTATGCGGAAGCAGACCCCACCGCTGATGTGGATGGTTTGGATGCAGCAGATAAAATCGCGATTTTGGCATCCCTAGCTTTTGGGGAAAGGATTAAACTTGAGCAAGTCTATTGTGAGGGAATTCGGGGAATTAGTGCCACCGATATTGACTATGCCGATCGCCTAGGTTTTACCATTAAACTATTAGCGATCGCCTCCCGTAGCCTTGAATCTGATACCGATAATATATCCGTGCGGGTGCATCCTACCCTAGTGCCGAAACTCCACCCCCTAGCCAGTATTAACGGCGTTAATAATGCCATTTTCATCGAAGGGGAACCTATCGGACAAGTGATGTTTTTCGGTCCGGGAGCGGGAGCGGGACCTACCGCCAGCGCCGTAGTTTCGGACATTCTCAATATTGCCGGAATTATCACCACCACTAACACCCCCCATGGTGTAGCCGAGTCCGCCCATCCCCTGAAGACTTGTATCCACCAACATTATTGTGAACTCGCCCCCATAGAAGAATTAATCACCCGATTCTACGCCCGATTTATTACCCGCGACCTACCGGGAGTGATTGGTAAATTGGGAACCTGTTTTGGCAACCATGAAGTCAGCATAGAATCAATTGTGCAAATTGACACCCACGGGAAACAAGCTGAGATTGTCGTGGTCACCCATGATGTGCGAGAGGGAAATTTCCGTGCCGCCCTAGAGGAGTTAAAACACATGGATATCGTCGATCGCTTTCCTAGTTTGTTGAGGGTTTTATAACAACAAGTCCCCCCAAGGTGGGGGATTAGGGACGCTTCCAGACTTTCACTTCTCCATCCCAGTCCCCACTGAGAATCATGGTTTGATCAGAGCTGATAGCAATAGCGGTCACATAACCGGTATGACCTCCTAGGTTGGCTTCTATGGTGCCACTGGTGAGATTCCAGACTTTCACGGTTTTATCCCAACTCCCACTCACCAGAGTTTGGTTATTAGAAGCGATCGCCACTGACCAAACCCCGTCTCTATGTCCGCTGAGACGGCGGATCGGTTGTCCGTTGTCTAGTTTCCAGATGGTAATAGTCCCATCAGCACTACCAGAGGCGAGGATTTCTCCATTGGGACTGATCGCTAAAGATAAAACTGAGAGTTCGTGACCTTCTAGGGTCCGCTTTAGCGCTCCTGTTTCTAAGTTCCACAGCCGGATAGTACGATCGCGGCTACCTGTCGCTAAGGTTTTACCATCGGGACTAATGGCGATCGCTCCCACCAGTTGGGAATGTCCCTCTAGGGTCTGTTGTAGGGAACCAGTTGCCAGATCCCATAATTTAACGCTACCGTCCCAGCCTCCACTGGCTAGGGTTTTGCCGTCGGAACTAATGGCGATCGCTAATATGGCGCTATTATGTCCGGTTATGGTTTGTACAGGAGAAAAGCTACCTGTTTGTAAACCCGCCGCCAGATCCCAAATTCTAATTATCCCATCTTCTCCGGCGGTGATTAGTTGCTGACCATTAGGAGTGACTAACACCCTGGTAGCTTCCCTATTATGGGCGGAAAAGGACTGTCTTAATCCCCCGGTGGCTAAATTCCAGATGTCAACTGTGCCATTGCTATTGCCACTAATTCCCAGGGAGTCTGTAGTGGCGATCGCCATTATTTGTCCTGATGTTTGTTTAAACCGGGATGCCATGGCAAATCCTCCCTCAGCGGCTCCTGGTGCGCCATTCGCACCCCCTGTAACCGGCAAAGTGGGGGGACTCACTACTGTGGGTATATCCTCTCTAGCGACCGGCTGAGGCGGTGTGGGGATAGATGGCAATGTTGCTGTTTTCCGCCACTGCCAAAATCGATTAATTTCAATAGCTGCGGCTGCAATGGTATCCGGGTTTAGCCCAAATTGAACAATACCATTAATGCCAATCAGATTACCGCGAGAGTCTAAAACCGGACCGCCACTCATACCACTGCGGACTAGATTGGTATATACTAGGCTGTAACCCTGTTGGCGATTTTGGCGGTGGGTAACTTGTCCTTGGCTACTGAAAAAAAGCCTTTGTCCTAAACTACTACCGGATCTCGGCCATCCTGCTACATGGACGGTATCTCCTACATTGACGCTCTCAGGGTTCGCCATGGTTGCTATCTGATAGCGTTGGGAACTACTGAAGGGGACGATCGCTAAGTCTAGTCCGGGTATCCGTTGAATTAGGCTATAGTAGACTGAGTGGCGACGACCGTCTGCGGTGATGATTTCATAGTCCCCAATTCGGTTGACGACGTGCCAGTTGGTTAGCACATAGTAGGTGTGATCCTGTTTTTCGACAATTACCCCAGAACCACCTTTGGGACCTTCAATGCGGACGGTGATTTCGGCGGCGATCGCATTAACTTCTGTGGCTGTTAGTTCATCAGTATTAGCACTAATTAGGGTAATTCCCTCTGTGGCGATCGCTACCCCTAACCAGGGAACAACTACCCCAATCATACCTAAACTTGAGGCAGTCAGACCAATTAATAATAATTGCCAATTTCTAGTCTTAGTCATCTGACAAACCTATATATAGCAGACCAGGCGCGTTTGACCTACTGACGCACCTAGTCGCAATTTACATATCTTTTTTGAACTCTTCCAACAGCTTCATTAAATCGGTAATTACCCGGCTGGGAATTAGATCCGCTAGGGAAAGGGTTGTTTTACCACCCCCCAACTTCACGGGGGTATCTTTCAGAATGTTAATGACTGTTTCTTCCTCTAAGTCGGCGGCTTCTTCTAATATGGGATAGAGTTTTTCCGCAACTGGGGTGTGTAAATTGGCATCACCTAGGTATAAATTCCATTTGGTAATATCCATATAAACGTTTTCGCCAATTTCGGCGGCGAGTTTTTCGATCGCTTGGGTATTGCCAGAATTAGACATTTAGAAAACTCCGGTGATTTGCAAAAAAAGCTGATTTGCCTAGTGTTGGGTTTCACCCAACCTACTCTGTTGGGTTTCACCCAACCTACTCTGTTGGGTTTCACCCAACCTACTCTGTTGGGTTTCACCCAACCTACTCCTACACCCAACCTACTC
>NZ_JARPLU010000179.1:4003-8678 GCF_032349615.1 Limnospira sp. PMC 1279.21
CACCCAACCTACTCTGTTGGGTTTCACCCAACCTACTCCTACACCCAACCTACTCTGTTGGGTTTCACCCAACCTACTCCTACACCCAACCTACTCCTACACCCAACCTACAATTAATTATTAATTATTAATTATTAATTATTAATTGTTAATGCGGGCGGAAGTATAGTCGGCAATGGCAAAAATATAGACCATGTGCGCTAATAATATTAATGCCCAAATGCCTGTTACCCAAACCGCCCAAGACCATGAGGCTTGAGATAGGTTGTGAAAAAACCACAGTCCTGAGTTGCAGGCGGCGAAAATGGCTACATGGACGGCGAAATTCATGCGATCGTCTAAACGACGGTAGTCGGGATCTTGGCGATCGGGTTCACGGGGCCAACGGGGAGGCATGGAGTTTACATCCTTAGCATTTGCATTTACCTATTGTAGAGGAAAATGGCTGTTTTGACATTTAATTATGGTACATTCCCCCCCTCTGACTCTGGGAGAGTGCTGGGGAAAGGGGAAAACACGGCGGTTTGATGGCTTTTGGGGACTGCTAGGGACGGTAATTTTTAGTCATAACGGCGTTGGAACTAGGGCGAATTTGGGAACCATATCGCCTTGACCATATTTTAGTGAGTTCTGCCCCTAATAGAAAGATTTGACAAGAATAGAAGATCCACAGCAGAAGGACGACGAAGGAACTGGCGGCACCGTAAGCAGAAGCTACAGTAGCACGTCCTAAATAGAAACTAATTAAGGTGCGACCGATAATAAATAAAATCGCGGTAATACCTGAACCAACGGCTACGTCTGACCAGGCAATTTTGACATCTGGTAAAATTCGATATATTTGACCAAATAAGATGGTGATTAAAATAAAAGAAACGCCATTATCTATGAGCGATCGCAATAGGCTGGGAATGGATACTACCTTATCTAACCAGTCACTCATTCCCGCCAAAAATGAGCTAATTCCTAGGGACATTAGCAGCAATAACCCGACAATTAACACCATGATGACTGAGAGGATTCGGCTGCGGATAAATTCCCAGATTCCTTGCCCGGGTCTGACTTCAACGTGCCAAATTATATTGAGGGATTCTTTTAATTGAGCAAATATTGTGGTAGCCGCAAATAGGAGAGTCACTACACCAATGATGGTGGTGATTATGCTAGAACTAGGCTGAAATTGAGATTGGATAGCATTGGCAATGACTGAGGCTCCTTGTTCACCCATCAAAGTTTCTAGTTGCTCAATAACTTCTTTTTGGGCTACGGCTTCCCCGACAATGGAACCAGCTACAGCAATGACAATCATTAACAAAGGGGCTAGGGAAAATACCATATAATAGGCTAAGGCGGCGGCGAGAATGGGAACTTTGTCTTTTTGCCATTCGGTGATGGTTTCTTTTAACAAACTTTTGACAGTAGCTAGATTCACGGCTAATACCCTATTTGATGAATCAACAAAAACTCCACTAACCTGGAATCAGATGGTATTCATTATCTGTTAATGGTAGCATAGGTGTTTGGTTGGCTTTGGTGAAAGTTGTTGAGATACTGTCAAACTTTGGAAAAGCATTGGCTTTCCCGCTTACAGAATGATTATCCTCAAGCTAGTCCTGATACTTGGTCTAGTGTGGTGGTTTGGCTGTTGGGAGAAAATCCCGATCGCTGGGATAGTTTAGAACCCGATCGCCGTCCTGCCTTGGAAGCTGGGTTAAATTTTCGTTATCGGATTCTGAAAGAACGTTATTGGGGGGTTTCCTCAGATCAAGCCTATCGGAATTTGATGCAACGTTTGGGGGGTTTGGTGATCCTGCGTCAGAAAATTCAAACTTGGGTCGCTACCAGTCGCGATCGCCAACGTCAGGTGGTGGATGTCCTACAAGAGATCATCCAAAATATGTTGGATCGCGATCGCTATCTTAAACAGCAAATTCAGTGGATCGCTGAATGTACAGACGATCCGCGACTGCGTAATAGTTTGTTATTGACCACAGTTGAGGAATATTGTCTGCGTCCCATTCGCAATCAACCCCTACTGGTTTATCGGTTTGTTAACTATCTTTATCGGTCTCACCGGGGGGGACTGACTCAGGTTCCGACAGGAGAGTGGGTTAAACAAGTCTCTGAGGAAATTGTGTTGGGAGATCACGATGAACCGATCAGCCTATTGGATGATTCGGCGATCGCTCAATATCAGGAGTCTCAGTATTTGGAGGAACAAAAAGCCCAGCGGGTATTCATCCAAAAAGAGTTTCAAACCTATCTCCGGGAAAATGTCGATCCGATCGCCGCTCAATGGCTAGAATTATACCTGCGGGGCTACACTCAAGAGGCGATCGCCGAAAAGTTGCAGCTACCCATCAAACAGGTATATCGAATGCGGGAAAAGGTCGGTTATCATGCGATCCGCAACTTTGCTGTCAAAATCGCCCCAGAATTGGTTATGGACTGGCTGGGAATTTCCCTGGCTAACCATCGCCTCGGTCTGACTCCCTCTCAGTGGGAAAAGTTTTATCAGGATTTGACCCCTACTCAACGTCGCCTTATTGATCTCCTCAAAGCTAATAATTCTATTGATGCGATCGCCAAAACCCTCAAAACCAAAGTTTCCCGGATATACAGTGAATGGTCAAAAATTTACCTCGCCGCCCAGGTTATTCGCAATAGCGACAACCCCCCCACAGCCTAAATTTATCTTAACCCCCTTTGGGTTAATAAATAAACCGCAAAACTCCCCAACCAATGACTTCCGGCGTAATCACACAGAGAAACCGGTTTTAACCCTACTCGACGATGTACCGCCGCCACGGCTTGTAAACTGTTAATGCGTCGATCATCGGGGGGAAGTCCCGCGATAATTCCCTCTAACATCCAAGCGCGACTTAGGTTGAGACCATCAAAATGGGATTGTTGATAGTCGGTGGGGTTGCTGGGAATTACTGGAGATAACCAGTCTATTTCCGGGGTTTCTGGGATGTTTGGGAGAAATTCCCCCAGCCAATTGGCGAAGTTTTCAGCATCTAAAAAACGCCTCATTAAATCGGCTTCCGCTAGGGTCGGAGACAGGAAATCACAGCCGAGAGGTTCAATGTGTAAGGGATAGTTGCGATCGCCATGATAAAACATCTTAGCTCGTTCTTTCAGTAAACCAGCCAGATCCTGATTATCGGTAGTTTTAGACCAATCCCAGATTAAACCCATAGCAAAGGCGGTTTGAATATGGGTCCCACTGCGGTTAGGAAAGGCTAAATCTAACAGCCATTGTCGCAGGTTATTAACTGCTACTTCTTCTAAGGGTTGCAGTATTTCCCCTCACTGTTTTCCCTGGCTATCATTCCATCCTCGCAATTCGGCGGTTAATTGTAATAACCACGCCAAACCATAGGGACACTCAAACTCTGGTCTATCTTTCAGATAGTCGGCTTCTTGAGCGATCGCTTCTGGGGTCAAGTTTTGGCTGACTTTTTCCCTGGCTTCTTCCCTAAATTCCACTCCCGGAAAACAACGCATCACCCGCACTAACAGCCAATGATTATGAACTGCAGAATGCCAGTCCAAACAACCATAAAAGGCTGGGTTGAGTTGACGATGAGGAACTAAATCAGTTTCCTCTGATAAACCATAGAAATGTACATGGGGATATTCCCTATTGATACACCCTAAAGCACATCTCACAAAAGGAGCGATCGCTGTGGGATTAACCTGGTCAGTTTTCACGAATCTTTATCAAGTCTTAGCAGTGAACATTCCGGGGATTTAACCAGTCGGTATATATTCCCAACACCTAATAGGTAAATTGGGATGACCTCTGGCTAAAGCCAATAAGCGATCGCTCCTAAATATACATCTTCTAAAATTCCCCAAGTTGGTCATATTTTGGGCATTGAATAACTGCCAAATTCTCCCTTTTATCCTCATCCCTAAACTCGCCAAAATAGCCGTTTTGGGGGATTGGCGACTTGGTTTTAGCGGTCTATCGCCGGGTCGCAGCCTTGAAGGGTTAATAATAATTGTTTCCGTCGCTGCCAGGTCGCGTTCCTGTTGTAGAGTTAATTGATAGGTAGTATTTCCATCGGCGGCGGCTATTTCTAGCACATAAACACCAGCCGGTAAATTAAAGGCGATCGCCGACCCTTCATTCGGCTGCACTAATTGGCGACTTACCAGGCGACCCCTAGCCGTTTTTAGTCGCAATTCCACCCCAGCACTAAAGCCCTCCACAGAACAATTTAACCGTCCCTTCACCGGATGATTAAAGGTATAGATGTCTATGGCATCTTTCCCCATAAACCCCACATAAACGGCATGATCAGCTAAATTTCCCAGTGCAAAAGTGATGGCAGCAGCCATAATTATAGCCCCAAGTTTTCGGTTAAACTTCTTATGGCATTATACCACAGTTTACACATTATATAGCATTCCACACCAAATTAATTATTTCTGTTGATCTACCGCAGCTTAATCGTCCCCCAGACCCCAGTCTGAGATTTTTAATCATTTTTCAAGTCTTGTCGCCGTCACTTGGTGCTAAAATTGTCTACAATGATAATCATTCTCACCCAGGGCAGCCAACTCACCCATATCAGAAGCGATTATTCCCGTGGAGTCAGCACCCCCGACTGAAGCACGGGGGCTTCGTGCCCCCCTTTCAGGTAGCTGACCAGCTATAGCCTTT
>NZ_JARPLU010000018.1:0-45920 GCF_032349615.1 Limnospira sp. PMC 1279.21
TCCATGATGCCATGGATTCCGTTCTCCAAGCTGCGTCCTAACCACCTTGACTAATACTATACATCAGGAGCCGTGTGCTGGGAAACTCGCAAGCACGGTTTTGAATTGGAGTTGGGGAAGGCGACTTCCCTTTCGACCATAACTGCTTATTGATTAACCCGTCAATAATTAAGATTTGTTGCTAAGGGATATGCGCTAATTATCCTGTGTGTTAAGACTTAATGAAGTGTATTTTGTGCGCAACGATACCACTATCGGGTTGAGCGATATCACGCGATAGTAGTCAGGATAAGGGTTTACAGTAAACGGGTGTGGTAGGACTCGAACCTACGACAAACGGCTTAGAAGGCCGCTACTCTATCCAGCTGAGTTACACACCCAGGCAAGTCTTGCATTTTACCTGAAGTTGACACCTATAGTATCAACTAGTATCAACCTAAATCAAGTAAACTCAAGTCCCAAGGCTTGATCATCAATGGACACGTGTAGATGATAACATAAAAGCGATCGAGATTGACAGTTGACTGGCAAAAATTATCTGGGATGATTAAGTTTGCCACATTGGAGATTATAGCGCCATGGGTTCAACAAGCACTACAATAACAAACACGAGCCGACCTGCAACTCTGCCAAGAGTAGGTACATAGTGTTATGTTTATTCTGAAACGACAGGATGTTGAGATCTCCACGATCCAACACCCCAATCGGGATCAACAGATTCCCATTCTCTATTATCAAGGGCAGACGTTCCGTCTGATGAAGGTTTTTACTGTTCAGCAAGAAAACGAAGCCAGAGCTTATTGGCGAGACTTGACTGATAACAAGGGTAAAGCCTGCGTACTACTCGAAGAACCAGAACGCTATAGTGTTTGGGGTAAAGTTCGCCTTGAACAACTCGGTAGTGAGGGGGGTGGAGGTACTGATGCTAAGGTATCAGGCCTCATTCGCGCTTCTCTATTGGTCTTACAAGCAGTTTACTTTGATGTTGAGGATTTATTGGGGTCAAGACAAGCTGTAGCCTTTGAAAAGGATCTGCTCAAGATTCTTCAAAAAGGTAAATTTCCCGCCCATGATAACTCAGAGGCGGTCAAAACTCTTTTGACCAAAGACCCCCTGGAAAGTTTACAAATTCCTTCCTGGAATGAAAATAACCTGAAAACATTGCTAGAAGAAGTTTACCGTCTGGGTAAGAGCTACTTCGGAAATACTAGCTTTGCAGAAGGCTTAGATGAAGTTCTACAGGACTTGGCCCAAGAAGACCGGGATTCATTTATCAGTTGGCTGGGTGAATCTACTCTGGGAAATCTCTGGGAGATAAGTTAAGTAATGTTAGGATTTTTTGGTTTTGGTATCTAAATATGGGAGGCTCGAATTGAGATTAGTTTTTGAATGAGTATTCTTGGGCAAATCTATTGCGATCTGGTTTAGTAATGGTTTTCAACTGTAGATTTCTTGTTATTGTATCGCTATGAGTAGCACGTCACAACAAAAATCATCGGTTATATCATCTCTGGTATCTCCGCAAAATCTGCTGATATTTGGCATCACCTGGGTGGTTCTGGCTCTGTTGTTCTTCCTGCTGTTTAGTGTAAGTGCGCCAGGGGAAGAACGACCTTTATGGTATTCCGTTGGCACTTATATCTTTGAATTGGGTGCTTTTCTGATGGCTGCACTGGTTTGCTATAGAAATTGGCGTAGCCCCCAAATGGTCAGCGGACGCAATGTCTGGCTGGGAATTGGTCTAGGATCACTGTTTTATTTTATGGGAGGTTTACTATTTGGTTTATGGGAACTGGTATGGAACCTTGACCCGGTGGTTTCCCTAGGGGATGGGTTCTATGTCCTCAGCTATTTGTTGTTTGGCTGGGGAATGGTTACGGCGGTGACTTCTAAACGCCTAAATCTGGAGGTTTGGCAGTGGGCAACTCTGGCTGGTGTGGCGATCGCTGGTATAACTTTGGCAACCTGGGTAGCTGATCCGTCATTTTTTGGGCTGTTAGGGACTACTGAAGAACCCCCGGGTCAGGAACAGATAGTCACTACCCCTAATGGAGTGGCTATGGTTGATGAAGCCATGGCTGAGGAGGAAGAAGAAAGTACGGCCCCAGATTGGGTGCTGGCAGTTGATGCTAAACTTGAACCTCTGGGATTTTGGCTGAATTTGTTTTACATCTATGGTGATGTGGTGTTGCTGATTCTAGCAACTGCCCTGATTCTGGCTTTTTGGGGAGGGCGCTTTTCTCAGTCCTGGCGTATGATAGCCTTTGCTATCTTCTCGCTGTATGTGGCGGATACTTACTTTAAATGGTCTGATTCTCGGGTCGAAATTGAGTATGAAAGTGGCAACTTGCTAGAAGTGTTTTTTGTCTTTACTGGCATTTTGTTTGTGATCGGTGCGGTCCTAGAATATGACATATCAACTCGTTCTCGCCAAAGCCGACGTAGACGCACCAGCAGAGGCTAGAATGAAAGTTGATATGTCTAGTTTTGTCGCTGGATTTTTCAGAGAACTTCAAGTTTTGATGTTCCTAATCGTTCAAGAAAATCTGTAGAGAAAATTAGCCAAAGAGGCGATCGCACTTAGAGGGATCCCTTCTAAGCCTGTGGAAATTAACTCCAATGTCCAATTTAGACCAAATCTGATGACATCCTCAAAACTTTCTGACTCCCAAAAACAGGAAATCGTTAGGCTTTATCAAGATGTACCGGAGGAAACGACCATCACCCTAGCGGAAAAGTTCGGGGTGAGTAGTTCTACGGTAAGGCGTATTCTACAAAGTGCCGTCCCACGGGATGTTTATGATGTTCTAACTCATCAGAAGCAACGGTTACGAAATCAGAAAAAACCCCAACTCAAGGATAGCAGATCTGAATTTACTGATGGGGAGTCTCAAGCATTTGAGTCCTCAGATTCTCAGTTAAATTCTGATGCTACCACCGGAGTCCGCCTGCGGAAACGCTCATCGGTGTTAGAACCTGAGACGGTGGAAGTAACCCCGGATTCAAATTCTGGGGAAACTACCGGTGAACTACTGTTGGAACAGCCAAATTTGACAACTCCAAATGATGAGATCGAGGAGTTGATCACACCGGAGTTGTTTTCTGGGGAAGAATTTAGCGATTTTGAGGATGATGAGGATGAGGATGAGGATGAGGATGAGGATGAGGATGAGGATGAGGATGAGGGTTATGGGGACAATGATCAGGATTTGTTCGATCGCCCCCTTACCCCTGATGCTAACAGCTTAGTTCAAATTCTCCCCCTGACGGAGGCTGAGTTACCTAAAATTTGCTATTTGGTGATTGATCGGGCTTCGGAACTGATTGTTAAGCCTTTGAAGGCTTTTGCGGAGTTAGGACGTATCCCGTCGGAAGAAATTCAGGAAAAAACTCTACCTGTTTTTGATAATCATCGGGTGGCTAGTCGGTTTTCGGCACGCAATCAGCGGGTTTTTAAGGTTCCTGATGGCAGGTTAATACAAAAAACAGCCCCCCATTTGCAAGCGAAGGGAATCACTAGGTTGTTGATTGACGGTCAGGTTTATCACTTTTGAGTTGGGTTAATTTAGGAAACAGGAAACAGCTTTCACGCGCCCGGTTTCCTGTTCCTATTGTTGAGAAGTTAGTTAATTGGCTTGATCGCTATTCTAACGAACACTACCAGGAACAACACGACCAGGACCACGACCATTACCGGGACCACCACCGGGACCACGACCATTACCGGGACCACCACCGGGACCACGACCACGACCCTGACGTTCCCCCATTCTTTCTTGGAGTTGCGATCGCTGTTCTGGGGTGAGAACTTCCCGCATTTCTAACATGGTCTCGAACCGCTGGTCACTCAAGGCGCGACTCAACTCTTGGATTCTTTGACGCTGTTGGCGCAATTGTTCTGGACTGGCGTTGCTTTGTTGTAGCGATCGCATTTGTTCCCGACTGGCTTGGAGTTCCTGGCGTTGACGCTCTGAGGAAGTGGCGGCGCGATCGCGAATTGCTTGCATCATCTCCTGTTGTTGGGGGGTTAGGTTCAGACTATCAAAGCATTGACCTTTACGGGGACCAGCAAAAGCGGCGGTGGTAGTTATGGGGACAATTAAGGCGGTAGCAGCCATTAGAGAAAATAAGCGTTGCATATTCATAATCTATAATCCGGGAATATCTTTGAGATTATCGACTCGGTTTGAGCTTTAATCTCATTGTAGGTAGATACAAGCTGCGATCGCCTCGATCAGAATACCCAAATCATGATAGGTCAAAGGTAACGGTTTCTGATAGTCCTAAAGTACCAAAAGAGATATCCGGGGGGGTTGGCTGCTCGTGAAAAATATTTTGGGTCGTCGGAGTTTTCCAGTACCTTTGCTGCTGTATTTAGAGTGGGTGCTGTTGGCGATCGCCCTGTTAACCGCCTTTAGCCCCCCTGTCATCCACAGTCCCGGACAACAGGGACAGGGACACAGGATTCACCGTCACATCCACAGACCAGAAACTATAACGGATAATCAACAGAGGCGATCGGGGTATGGCGCGCGCCAGAGAAACCGGAATTGGGGACACTACCGCAGTCGTCGGTTTCCCCTGGGGATTTTGGTTAGTATTGGGAGTTTGGGTCTCATGGGGTTGAGATTACCTGAGCGATCGCGCACACCTGCGATCCGGTGGGTATATATCGCCTGTGGGTTTACCTTTAGTTGGTTGGCGGTGGTATTTGGGGGGCGGGGGGTGAGTTTTTTATCCGCCCTGTTGCTAGTCGTGGTTATTCGCGCCTGTCTGTTATTTTCCTGGCGCGATCGCATTGCGGTCGCTATTTTTGCCTATGGCTTATTTCTGCTGTGGGTATTTCTGCGCCTGAGACCCCTGGCTGGTAATTGGGCTGATCCAATTCAGGGGCTAGTATTGACTCTGACTTTTAATTCTAGTGTTTTATTTGGGTTAGTATTACTGTTTGTTTTATTGTTAGTAGGAGCGCTATTATCAGAGCAAGAAAGTCGCCAGAAATTGGCGGAAGCGAATCAACAGTTAAGGGAATATGCTATGTTGATTGAGGATAGGGCAATTAGCCAAGAACGTAATCGCATCGCCCGAGAAATTCATGATTCTGTAGGTCATCATTTGACTGCCCAAAGTATTCAATTGGAAAATGCGGCTCTATTTATCGCTGAGGATAAACAACGGGCTGCCCGACATCTTCAACAGGCTAGGGAGTTGGGGAAGGAAGCCTTAAAAGAGGTGCGGGCATCGGTGAAATCTTGGCGATCACATCCTCTAAAACAGTCTTTTTTGCAGGCACTATCACAGCTAATTTCCGAGTTTGAGGCGACTACATCAGTCCCGGTAGCATCTAATTTACAAATCCCGGATACATTACCCCTTGATATTTCTATCGTTTTATATAGGGTCATTCAGGAGGCTTTGACCAATATATCTAAGCACGCCCAAGCCACAAAAGTAGATTTATTTTTATTAGAAAATAGCCGAGAATTTGCTCTGAAAATTGAGGATAATGGCTGCGGGTTTAATCCTGCCCAAAATACCACGGGATTTGGCTTGCAAGGTATGGGGGAAAGGGTGATGGCTGTGGGGGGTCATTTCGACTTAAACAGTTCTCCCGGTGAAGGGTGTAAAATTGAAGTAAAAATCTGGAAAAATCAGCATCATGATTCGAGTTCTGTTGGTTGATGATCAGGGGATTATTCGGGAAGGGTTACGGAGTTTATTAGAGGCGAAACCAGACTTGGAAATAGTGGGAGAGGCTGAGAATGGGAAATTGGCGGTGGAATTAGCCTTAAAATTAAAGCCGGATGTGGTGTTAATGGATGTGCGAATGCCAATTATGGATGGGGTGGCGGCGATGCGATCGCTTGCTGAACAACAGCCGGAAATTAAGGTTTTGGTATTAACGACTTTTGATGATGATGAATATGTCACCCAAGCTATGGAATCCGGCGCTAAAGGATACCTATTAAAGGATACACCTTCCGATGAACTAGCGCAAGCTATTCGGGCAGTGTATAAAGGATATACACAGTTAGGACCGGGTTTATTTGAGAAGGTGATGGCTGCTAGGTCTAAGGCTTCTAGGGATGAACCTTTACCAGATAATTTACAAGATTTAACTCCTAGGGAATTGGAGGTTTTGCGGTTAATTGGTAAGGGTTACAGCAACCGAGAAATTGCCCAGGAGTTATTTATTAGCGAGAGAACTGTGAAAAATCATGTTTCTAGTATTTTAAGCAGTCTGAATTTACGCGATCGCACTCAGGTGGCTTTACTGGCTAATCAATACCCAATTCTGTCTGATCATCAACCTCCCCCATAATTGACTCTGAGATACTATAAATCCCCGTGCTAGGCTTCCCTGTCAGAAGTGGCGATCGACTCCCAAAATAGTAAAATCGTGCTAAATTAATCATCATAACTTTACCAATAATCATTATAACTATGACTAACTATATTGTTGTCAAGGGAACATCAGGCATTGGTAATCGTGTTTTTGCAGTAGCTACCGGGATTTTATATGCTCAGTTGAGTGGTCGTCAGTTAGTAGTTGATTGGCGAGATGGGAGTTATTCTAATAGTGGAACTAACTTATTTTTCCGGTATTTCGACTGTCCCGTAGCACAGTCCGTAGAAGTGTTACCCGCCACCGATTCGATTTATCCTACCCATTGGCAAAATAAACTTAATCGGTCTTTGGGTTCTGTAATCAATGAGTCGGGTCTTAGTTGCTATAAAGACTTGTCCTTTGATGTGTCTCGTTTGGATTATACCGAAACTATTATAGTGTTGTCCGCTTATACCCATAAAATTGGTTTTATGCGCCCTTTATTTACTGGGTCAGCTAGTCGTTTTGCCTCAATGAATAATCTGGAAATTCTCCAGTTGGTTTTGCAGTCTAACCTCAGCTTAAAAGAGGACATTCGGTTACAGGTTGAGGAATTTAAACGAGAATATTTTGCCGATTATATGATTGGGGTGCATATTCGTTACTCCGATATGAAAGTGCCTTTATCAGAGGTAGAATCATCTCTGGCATCAATCATCAGGTCGGTTAAGTCAAAACACCCTAACTATAAGATATTTGTAGCCACCGATTCTCAAGAGGTGCTGTCTTCATTTAAACATAAATTTCCGGTTATTATCTCAACTAATAAGTGGTTTTCTGCTTCGGGAAAACGACTGCATCAAAATCCCGAAGAATGCGAGGACTTAATTCAAAATGGCATTGAGGCTCTGGTAGATTTAGATTTGCTGGCTGCTTGTGATGAGTTACTATTTGCATCCCGCTCATCTTTTGGTTTATTGTCGAGTATGTTAATGGATAAACCCCAGGCTATTCGCCATGATATTGATACCCAAAAACCACTAATCAAACGAGTTCAACTCAAGCTAAAAAATCTAGCCAAGAAGCTGAAGATTGGGGGGTAAATCAACGATCACAAAATCGACGATAGCCAATTATAGAAGTCAGTGGCTGATGATTACTGCTTCTATAGCTTGAGGCAGTTGGGGGGAGAGTTGATGAACACTATTATAATGAGGGTGTCAGGTTGAAGGGTTGGTGAAATTCCCCAGAGGAGATTCTAAATTTTCTGGACTTCTACCCTGGACTGTAATTGGGGATGTTCACAAAAATTTACATAACTTGTGCCTGAATTTGCGTAATTTCTCGATGCTGCGCCGATAGGATAGTAGAGATAGAAGAGTTCAGGGTATCTGGGATGATCAAAAATTTGGCGATCGTCGGTGGTTCTTGTCTGTTGGGAGGTGCGGCTGTATTCTTTATTTCCCCATCCCGAGACGCTTGGAGTACCATCTTCGGAAGTACATTGGGGGGATTAGGGGGTGCAACAGTTACTATTGAAAGCATCAAAAAATCTAGCAAAGAAGTCATCAAAACTCAACAGCAAATCCAGGATTTAAAACAAGAACATCAACAGCTATTAGCAAAAGTCCAAGAAATCCAAGATAGACACAATAAATTGACCCAACAATTGAGTCGCGCACAAGGTCAGCTAACTAATAAAAGGCATGATTTAAATAATCTGCAAAACAGAGTTCAGGAAATTGAACAGCAAGAACAGGATTTAAAAGTTCGCCTAGAGAGACTCAGAATCAGCAATCCCCAATTAGAGACGTTAGAACAAATGGCAGCTCAAATCGGAGAATTGAGCCAAAATAAAAGCGGATTAGAAGGTGAAATTGCTGCTCTAAATTCCCAGTTACAAGAGTTAGCGAATCAACGAAATTCCCTCGCCCAAATTGAAGTGCAATATCACGCTAAAAAGGCTGAATTACAGGAACTCACAGAGCAAATTCAAGCTAGGACAGAGTCACTGCAAACCCTTCAGACTCGACAAGGGGAGTTGGAAGTTATCAGAGCGAGTTATGATGCTTTATCTGCTGAACAGCAACACTTGCAAACCAGAATCGAGCAGCTACGTCCAGAAATTCAGGGGTTGGAAGGTGAAAAGCAACAAATTTTACAGGTGATTCAGCAACACCGAAATTCCCTCGCCCAAATTGAAGTGCAATATCACGCTAAAAAGGCTGAATTACAGGAACTCACAGAGCAAATTCAAGCTAGGACAGAGGCACTGCAAACCCTTCAGACTCGACAAGGGGAGTTGGAAGTTATCAGAGCAAGTTATGATGCTTTATCTGCTGAACAGCAACACTTGCAAACCAGAATCGATCAGCTACGTCCAGAAATTCAGCGTTTGGAAGGTGAAAAGCAACGAATTTTACAGGTGATTCAGCAACACCAACAAGATTATCAAGAAATTGAAAATTTAAGAAGGCAAATCAGAAATCTGAATGCTGAAATTCGCAGAAAAATGCTGGATTTACAAGATATAGAGCATAACATAAATACGGCTAATATAACTATGAATGGCTTGCGAGTTAAAAACGCTCAATTACAAGAGGAAAAACAGAGACATCAAGAAGAGATTGATGGTTTGAAAGGAGAATTAGAAAATCTCAGTAATAGCACTGAAGTGGCGATGAAGGCGCTCAAGGATAAGTTGTGGAATCATTTGCCGACACCACCATGGAATATCGGCAATAGCGGAGATATAGAAAAGCAATTTTTACAAAGTTTTACAGCATTCCTGAACTTACAAGGATTGACATTTACTCGGCGGGTAGTCAATGCTTTTCACACTTCTTTAAAAGTGCAGGATATATCGGCTTTAGTGGTTTTGGCGGGGATTAGTGGGACTGGAAAAAGTGAACTTCCCCAAAGGTATGCTGATTTTATTGGCGCACAGTGTTTGACTTTGGCGGTGCAACCCCGTTGGGATTCTCCGCAAGATTTGCAAGGGTTCTACAATTATATCGAAAAGAAATTTAAACCGACGGATTTGATGCGGGGTCTGTATCAATACAATCATGACAATCAGATGCAAAATCGAATCGTTATCGTGTTGCTAGATGAGATGAATTTAGCGCGAGTTGAATATTATTTCAGTGATTTTCTTTCTAAGTTAGAAAGCCGTCGTTCGGGGGACACTTATTTAGAGATTGATTTGGGAAGTTTGCCGCTGAGGGAGGAAGAACGTCGCCTGAAAATTCCAGAAGAGTTTTTGTTTGTGGGGACGATGAATGAGGATGAAACGACCCAAACTTTATCGGATAAGGTGCTAGATAGAGCGAATGTTTTAACTTTTGGTAAGCCAGAAAATTTGAAGCTACGGGAAGACGGTAACAACAGTCCTGGGGTTAATAGACCTCAAGGTTATTTGGATTATGAAAAGTTTAAGGCTTGGAGAAGAAGACCACAAGTTAATTCTCCTGTGGTTCGCAAAGTTAAAGAATATTTGGATAGAGCCAATAATGTGATGGAGAAAATTGGACATCCTTTTGCTCATCGTGTTTATCAAGCTATCACTCAATATGTGGTTAATTATCCGGGAGTTTCTGAGGTTAACTCGGCTGAGTTTCGCTATGCTTTGGCTGACCAATTTGGACAGAAGTTATTGCCGAAATTGCGGGGGTTGATGATTGATGATTATCACGAAGAATTGGAGGAGATGAAACAATTGATTGAGCAATTGGGGGATGAACCTTTGACTAAGGCTTTTGAAAAGTCTAGGAATAGTTCGACGGGTCAATTTGAGTGGAAAGGTTTGATTTATCCAGAGGAGTAGGGAACAATGCAAATTTATCGGAGTTTATTCGCGTATCTGAATGGCGCTAATCCTGTGGCTAATAATCAGGTTTTACAGGTGCGCGATCGCCCCATTATTTTGGCAAATGAAGCCGAAAATTTGACCGGTAAAGAAGCGATCGCTCTCGGTGGGGGATTGTATGAAATTGCTTTTCCTTATTTGGAAATCTCTGACCTGGAACATCAGAATAATAGATTGCTATACGAGTTGACTTTGGAGCCGACTTCGGTGATAATTAAGGTGGCTGATGAGGTGTGCGATCGCGATAATTGTGAGGACGAAAGCCAATCGAAAATCTGGGAGGAAAAATTAGGCGATCGCTTTGATGATACCGTCTCCAGATGCTTACCAGTTTTGACGGGTTTGTGGGAAAACTTGGTGTCGGAAAAATTGGGAAACCAAGCCAGAGTTCGCCTCCTAGATTTACCAAACCAAGATGCTAAAATTCAAGATGCACAAAAACCTTTAATTATCACGTTGCAAAATCGCTATGAATTAAACCAAAAGCTACAAACCATTACTCCCAAAATGCGGCAACAACTGCGACGTAGAGCGGAATTAACCCCCATCGGACGCATTCAAGAAATGGACGCTTATTGCTTGCGAGATTATACGCGCCGTCCTGGCAGAAATGCTGCGGAAAAAGGGGGTTCCCGTCAACAGTTAATGGCGATTAGACGCTATCAAGATTATAACACACCGGAAAATAAATTGCTGATTTATTTTGTGGGTAAAATATTATATTTAGAGTCTACGCGCTTAAGTTCAGAATATGCCACAGATAACCGCAGTTTTAGCAAATCAATTAAGGTATTTAAAAATCAAACCCACGTCCGGGAAATTCTCAGAAAGTTGAGACAATTTCAACTGCTAAAACCCAATTATGTTTTGCTTCAACATCCAATTTATAATAGCTTCTATCGCGCCTATCTGGATTATCTTGCCAAAAGAAAGGAAAAGCAAAAAATCTGGGGTTTTCGGAATCAGTTATTCGCTGACGTTATCGGTATCTGTTTGTTGATGGCATTGACCAAATTAGCAAATTTTTATGTAGATCCCACCGCCGAATTATGGCGGCAAACGGTTCCCGAAAAAGGACGTTATTTCAGCCAAAAAAATGAAGAAAATCTGAAAATTCAAGTTTTCTTAAAAGACAAAGTTTATAATTTTAGGGTGGAAAAACCGGATAATATTAGCTTGGGAGATTGGCTGTTAAACCTAGAAATTCATGATTTGAGGTCAGCGAGTCTGACCACTCGGACAATTAAAATCCCGATTTGGGTGTTTTGGTATGGTCCCAGTAATGAGATGATTTTGGAAGGTATTAACTATCTGAAAAGCCAACAACAACAGCAACCAGAGATTAAAACCGCACTGATTTTTTACTTGCAGATTTCTCCCCATAAATTTTTGTCGGAGATACCCAATTCATGGAATTTTGAGAACCCCAGAAAAGTTTGGCTGATGCAAACTCCTAATTTTCTCGCGGAGGACGGTTTGACGCAGACGGTTAATATGATGTCTGGCTTTATTAAAGGTTTAATTAATCAATTAACGGATAATGAATGAACAACAGTTTTGGTCGCATTTAGACAGATTACTAAATTCTAAACAGGTATCGCGGTCAATGATACAGGCGATACAGCAACGGTTATCGCAGCTACGAAATCAACCGACATTACCGCTAAAGTTAATTGTAGAAACAGTTGGTGCTGGTGGGGTCTATTTGCGACCAGAATCAGGTCTAAATTTTCCCAGTATTACTCCGGTATATTCGCTGACTGGTCATCAGGAAATCGCTTTAGAAATGGGTCTTTCAAATAGTGCGATCGCCTTAATTTCTGGCCCTCCCGCCACCGGAAAAACCCGCATTGCTGCCAGTTTAGCTGATGCGGCTATAAACCACGAAAAGCGAATTTTAATCCTGAGTTATTATCCCACTGTTCTCGATGCTTATGAAAAATTACCCGGCTATCCATTGCGGCTGAATCAATCTGAAAGTCATCAAAACTCCATCGCTGAACAACTGCGAAATCATCACTTATATCAGCCAAAGATGGACTATTTACCCGCCTACTATCTGCCAGATTTGGAATTGGCAAAACTGCGAACTCCCGCCAAACTGGAAACCTGGTTGCCGCGAATTGAAAATAAATCTCACGCGGAAATTTCCCAGCTTCTCCAACGGGAATTTCCCGATTTAACCCCAGCTAGGCGGGATATCGTCGCCATTCAACTGCAACGGCTGACTCCCTTACTCAAACAACAACTCAGCCTCAGTCAACTGTTCGGAAGTCTCCCAGAAACGGAAATCGAACAATTAGCGAAACAGTTGGCAAATAGTCCCCAAATTCCCATCTTGGCAACGGCTAGAGAGTTTTTTGATGTAGCAAATCAATCCCTATGGGAAAGTAAGTTTGACTTGGTAATTGTGGAAGAATCTCAATATTTAAGCTGGGATGAATTGATTTTATTGGCAGGTTTAACTCAAAAATTAGTCTTGTTTGGCGACGAAACCCATACTTATATAAGTCAACGCAATGCCAACACCTTAACCCGCGTTGATGCCTTTTCCTTTCTCTCTCACCATTTACTACCAGCTTATTCCTATAAACTAACTCAACAGTTTCGCTTGCATCCAGAAATTGCGGTTCCTGTCTATTCGCTAATTTCTAATGACTGGATTCAAACTTACACGGAACCTATATACTATAATTTACCGTCCTTAAATCATCGCTTAGTTTGGCAAGATGTTCCCCAAACAACCGAAATTCAAAACATCTCAAACTGCTTAAAAAATTTACCTGACAATCGAGAAGATATCGGCATCATTGCCACGTCGGAAGGAGAACGAGAACGGTTAATTCAGGAATATCCGCAATATTTTATCGACACGATTGATAATTGGAGAGGGAAAGAGAGAAAAATTGTGGTTTTTTGCTGTAGTGGAGAACCTCAAAATGTGAAGTGGGAACAAACAAAAATTGCCTTAACTCGCGCCAAAGATTATTTGATTATGGTGGGAGACTTTGAGCGATGGCGACCTAATTCGCCGTTGCAAAAATTAGCAGTTACTCGATTAAAAAGCACAGAAAGGACGGTAATTTTATCATGAAAGTTGAATGTCAATTTAAAGGAATATTTTATCGTCAATCTCCCACGCCGTTGGGGAGTAGCATCTCTATGGCTGAATTGTTGCGGGAGGTTGAAGCTGTTGCTACTCAAACCCAGAGGCGGACTCCTCGGCTTTTGCGAGAATCTTTTGGTTTGGATTTTGTGCCTAATTCTGTATTAATTGAATTATTAAAACAGTTGCATCAAGTGACTAATGACAATGAATTATATCAATTGTCGGGGTTGCAACTTTTAAATCCCCAGGTTTCCAGGAATCTTCCCCCTCCCCAATTTTACGAGTATAAATTTGTCAGTTACGGGGAAGAAGCACAATTTTCGCTACAACCGGACGATCGCCAAATTCCCATTTTTCCTTATCAAGAGTCCCAACAGGAGGGAATTTATACGTTAATTTTAAATAGCGATCGCCATCCAAATTTATCTCCCCAACTGTCTGAGAAGATCTGGAAAGAGGCGATCGAGACTTGGGAAAACTTGGAAGATTCCGCCAAAATAGATTATTTTTTGACCTCCATATCCGGCGCAGCTAGGGTCACTTTTTCGCCTCAATTATCGCTGACGGTTGAATTGGCGGAACTTTCCTCCTCTCTACAGCAAGCGATTCAATTCCTGCAAAAACGGGAAGATAAACCACCCGAAGATATCGCCGATTTGGTGGAAAAATATAGATGCGATCGACAAATCAAAATCAGTCATTTTCCCAACCATCTTCAACCCCAACCCAGTTTTTCACCCGCCCAAAAGTTTGTTATTAAAAGACAATATCATAATTACATCACCCAAATTATTAATAAATCCGCAGAATTTTTGCTAATATCTAGCTATATCATTGAGGCGGAAGATGTCGTTGAAATGATTTGTCAAAAATCTGAACAACTCTCTCAAGGGGTGTGGATTCTCACCGATTTAAGAGACGAAGTAATTGATAGAATTGACAGTCAAGTGGAGTCCAGACAACAATTACCAATCAGTTACCAAAGGTCCGACCAAAACAAGGTAAGGTGTCTGCGGAAATTGTTGGGAACCAATACCCATAAGCTACAAATTAGAAGCGGAAAATTTCACTTAAAAACCTGTATTTCTGAACAATATGCTTATCTGGGTTCCTGCAATTTGACCGCCGGAAGTTTAAAGCGAAATTTAGAATCAGGGATGATTTGGAGAAATACCCCCTTACATTCCCAACTGATTCAAACATTCGGTCACTTTTGGGATAACCACACCCAAGATGATATCATCGTTTCTGGTAATGTGTTGACCTTGCGTTCCATTCCCCGTCCCTCTCAATCCCAAATTATTTCTAATCCTCAGCTTTTAAATCCCCGCCAATACTATCAAGATTTACTCAACGAACTCCGCGAGTTTCGGGGAAATATCGTTATCATCAGTCGCAGCTTTCGACCTACGCCCGAATTAAGAGAACTTTTAAAGTTATCACAAACGCAAGTTGTTATTGATAGCCAAATGAATAGCCAAGATGCTGATTTTAACATCAGAATTATCGATTATTGCCATGCTAAAATAACCCTACTTCACGATAAAGTTGCCTATATCGGAGGTGTCAATTTTAACTTTTCTAGACGTAGCTTTGATTTGCACGATTTAATGTATAAAACGACCGAATTACAAGAGATTAAGCAAATTTTCAATTCTTTAACCAATCAGGAAAATTAATGATCATGACAACGCGATTATTTAATTTGGAATCTTACGTTGACTGCTGTCAATATGCCAACCAATTTAACAAATCCATAGACAGCTTAACTCCCTCCCCTGGAGATTTACCGAGAGGCTATAAAAACTTGATTAAAGATTATGGCAATTCTCACTATTTGAATCAACCCATTTTTACAGAAAATTATCCGTCAAGGTTGACCCTTCAAACAACAGCAGCGACTTGGATGGGAACCCCGTTATCCGCTGGGGAGACTCCACGACTGTTTATTATTCCCGATACTATCGACTTATTAACTCTTAGTACCAGTCATTTTTTAGCCTCCCAAGAAGCCTATTTATATAGTAGTGCTTATCATTACTGGAATAATTATTCTCTTTGCCAAAAAAGCCGAATAACTAGACCTCTGTTGTTCTTGAATTTAGATAACTGGGTTAGTCGGGAAATGATTACGATTGAAATGAATAATAATATCCCCATTTTGAAGCATCAAACTCCGATTAAACATCAATTTAATTTGAATCCCCTCGACACTTATCAGTCAATATGTAAAGATTTGGCATCAGCAATTTTGCAAAATAATTTTCGGATGTTAGCGAATCAATCACAGACCATTAAACATCTGGCGAATTACTTGCAAAAAGTCGCATTTTTTCAGCAACATATTATCAATCAACAAAATATCATCTTTGTTGGTGAAATCTGGCATCAAGATCGCATTTTTTATAAAAAGGTGACGGTATCTCGCCAGACAATCAGAGAAATTATTTTAAACCGAATCGATTTAACTCAGATTCAAAACCTCATCCAAACTTATCCCCAATATCAATTTGTTTTAGTTTCTCAATATCATCCATTCATCGAATCTCAAGTCCAATCTTTGCTTCCCGGAGTGATTTTTGTTTCTAGCCAGCTTCGAGAATTTGACCGCATTTGGCAATACAAGCAGAATCATGGGTCAAGATTTCCTCTGTTTGGAATTTACCTAGATAAAATCGAGTTTAAGATTGCTATTGAGGGTCAAGAGAGGTGGATTCAACTGACGGAAGGCGATATTATTTCCTATGAAGGGGAATCTCGCGAGTTGATTGGCAAAATCCCGGAACTTGATAATAAAGATACTTTTAGAATCCCCCAAGATAACTTAAATCCGACTCTGCCAATTCGGGTTAATGGCGCAGATTTTTCTAAAAACGATGTTCCCCAAGATTATAGCATTTCTGTGGTGGAAAATGAAGTAACGGAAGATGTAGAGGTGAGGATAAAATTCACCCTCAAACCGGGGTCGTCTCCCCTGCTGGAAGTTGAAGATATTAACAATAAGTATAACATCAAAGCGGAGTTAACTAATCGAATTGTTACGGTCAGATACTATGGTTATATTCCCTATCTGAAGTTGAGTCAAACCCGTGCGGAAAAGTCGCAAACGCAAATAGAGTTATTTAGATATAATAGCGATCGCTGGCAAAATTTACAAGACTATTTACAAAAAGTTATCACTAAATTGGACATAATTTTCCAAAACAACAGACCAGTGACACGCAGAAAATACGAAGAATTAACCCAATTACTATCTCAAATTACCAGTATTTTGCCCAAAAAGAGTTATAATCTCGATGTTCTTCAATATATTAATCCAGAAGAATTGACAGAATTAACACAAATTCTCGGAGATTCTCGATGGCACAAAATGACTAATATTCTTAATATTTACCCCACTGATTTTAAGGAAAAAATAAATTGTGTTAAAATTTTTAAAATTTGTTTAATATGGGTAGGAAAGCTGTATAAATTTTCTCCATGTATTTTGTCAGATTTTTATTTTAATCAATCCCAAGAATCGCAAATTATAGAGGATACAAGAACAAGCATTAACTATGAATATTTCCTTTATTTGGCGAGAACTGCTATAAATGAATCCCGACAACAACGATATTTTAATTTATTGGATAATTCGGAGCGATTCACTAATGAAGGATATATGTGGGGTTATGGTCGAATTTTGCTATGGTATTTTAATTTCCAAGATTCGGGTCATATCTTAAATTATCGCAATCATTTTGGGAAAATTTTAGAGTATTTACGGCAACAAAACCCCAGTTGTTTGAATATTCAATATAAGCAAAATGTGTTTTTATCTCTCTCGTATTTGTTAGGTTTTAGGGAATTTGATAGAAGTTTTTGTCAACCCAGTTCCCAGGAGTATAATTTGGCTGAACAAGTGATTACTAGGTTTGCAGATGACCCGATAAAGTTGAATCAGGTGAGCAGAGAAAAGTCACTGAATCAAATATTTGAAGAGTTGCTTAAAGGACAATCGACGGAAACAGATTGTAATAATTTGTTGCAGGGTAGTTGAAAAGAATATGGCGTTTTTTAAGCTAGTAAGATGCGTCAGATTGAGATAATTTAGGATAAATAGAAACGCTTTCAACCTTGACGCACCATCCATCATTTATATAGACTCATACCTATGTTCGCAAATTTCACCATAGCGACAGGTTTGGCAGTTTTCTCGTGATGGTTTGGGGGGATAGTATCCCTCTACTATATCTCGAACTATGCTTTCTGCCTCGTGGGCAGTTTTGGCTAATATTTCCGGTGAAAAAGAGTAGCATTTTTTATGGCGTAAATAGGCAATATGTGCCTCGGAACAGTTTAAGGCTTTAGCATAAGCCCATAGTTGTAGATTATGGTGTTCTGGGCGCATGACTTTATCGGTTTTATAGTCTAGCACCCAATTATCCCCAATTAAATCGGCTACGCCATTAAAGGTAACCCCTAATATATCTAATTTTAACTCAACTTCTCGCTGATTTTTGGGGTCTATGAATCTTTTAAATTCTTCAGTATTATCAAACTCTTGGGCGAGGTAAATCGCCTCCCTGAGTGATTGTTCATTACTGCCATTGTTGGCGAATTTGCGGAGTTGATCAATGTCTCTGATATCATATTCTAAAGCGTTGTGAACTAACTGACCAATTATCATGCCTTGATTGGCTTCTTCTGATAAGCCTGGATGTCCGAGAATATACATGAATTGAAACCTGGTTGGACAACGTTTATATTCACTTAAAGAGGTTACAGGAAGTTCAAATAAACCAGAAGTCATCGCGTTGGTCAGTAGGGGAGGGTTAATGGCTGGAGGTGGGGGACTTGGGGGGACTGGCGGGATGATATCATCACTATTAATTTCTAGGGTGGTTATGGGAATATTGGCGGCTTGTAACCCTAAGTATAATTTATCTAAATAATTACCTTTTTCCTGGGGGGCGGTTAATAAGATATAATCCCGACTGCGAGTTAATGCTACATAAAGTATTCGCAAGGCTTCGGCTTCTTCTCGCTGTTGACTTCGATATTTTAACCAGTTGTAAAGAACTGGATCTTTCATGTTTTGGTCGTCGTCTTTACAGCGGATAGCAACACCATATTCTGGGTCAAAATAAACGGGTACTGATGAGTTGGGACTTGGGCGGCTGAGGTCGGCTACAACTACCATCGGCCATTCTAATCCTTTGGCGGCAAAAATGGTCATTAATGATACTGCATTGCTGGTATTAATGGGGGGACGTTCTACGGTTACGGCTTTATCTTTTAGGCGCTTGAGACGGCGAACTACTCCGAATAAATCATCGGTTCCTTGTTCTAAAATTTGCACTAATTCTCGAAATCCACTAAAGTCGGCTAGGCGACGATTAGAGGCTGGTAAATTGGCGATTATGGCTGTATATCCTGTTAATTGATCTGCTATTTGTAAGAGGCGAGATGGTGGCTCAATCTGGCGTTGTTTGAGCAGTGTTTTTAAAGTATCGATCGCCTTAGCAAATTCGGCGGGTGACGCAGTGGTTAAAATTTGCCACCAACTGATATTTTCTGATGTGGATTTGTGGGATAATTGAGATTGTCTACTAACATTGAATAAAAGGCGATCGCTAATGGCAAAAAAGGGACTTCTTAACAGGGCTACTAATGCGATATCATCTCCAGGGTCGGCTAAGAATTTTAGCAGTGACCAAGCATCTTTAGCTTCTTGGGTTTCTAATAGGTTTCCACCTCCTGAAGGCGCTAAGGGTATTTGGGCGGCGGCTAGGGCTTCTCCATAACTGTCTAAGGGTTCCCAAGTGCGGGTTAAAATAGCGATATCGCCTGGTTGAATAGGTCTTAATTGTTGAGTTTGTTTATCAAATACTGGGATTTGATTATCTAACATTTCTTTTAAGGTTTTAGCAATCAAGTTTCCTTCTGCTATCCGTCTTTGATTAATATCAGTTTCGGCGGTTTTAGGTATCACAAATACTTGCAATGTTTCCCTAGGGGATGGCGGGTCAATGCGGACAGCTTCCAAGTCTTGTCTTAAATCTCCTAATAACGGAGAAAATACCTGATTAATTTGATTGATTAATTTCTGATGAGTCCGGAAACTTTGATTAAGAATTATCTCATCTCCCTGATGATCAATAATGCGTTTTCTAAATTTATTAAAAACCCCAATATCTGCCCGCCTAAACCCATAAATTGACTGTTTTTTATCCCCCACTATAGTTAAATCTCCTGTCTGGGTTAAAAGTTCTAAAATTTCCCCTTGAATAGGGTTGGTGTCTTGAAATTCATCAACTAAAAAGCTGCGCCAGCGTTGTTGATAATAGAGTTGAATCGTGGGATTATTTTGTAATGCGGTCAATGCGCCAATTTCTAAATCTGCAAATGTCAAAACTCGCCCTTGCCATTTTAACTTTTGTAAATGGTCTTTAACTTCTCGGTAGGCTTCTTTTAAGGCGGCTAACATTTCGGCTAGTTTGTGGTCGGCTTCCCCAACTTCTGCATTGATTAAATTTTCGTTGAGAGAAGGTTTAACTAATTCTTCTCGTAAGGCTTTTAAGGCATCTTTAACAGTTTGTATATTTTCCCCCCAGTTTTTTTTGCTACCATATCTGATATCGATTTTATATAAAACTTGCATATTCTCCGAGATATTATCACCGTTTTCTAGGGATAATATGGCGCTAACTGTCCCTTGTCGGATGGCTTCGAGTTTGTCTTCTGGTTTGCCAATATTTGACGTTAAAATGTCTTTTAATTCCCGCCATTGGGGATGATTTACGAGGTCTTCTAAGGCGCGATCGCGCAATTGTTGGGCTAACTCTGACCAGTCTATTTGTTGATTTAATGACCTTTCTGCCATCAAGGGGTCATCTAATAAGGTTGCCAAAATTCGCGATAATAAAGAATAAGGTATGGTTTCAAAAACCTGAATAGGCAATTTAGATAAAGCAGTTTCTAACCCTTCATAAAGCCAGATTTTGCCTTCTAAATCTTCTAAAACTTGGAAGTCAGCAGCAACGTTAGCCGCCTGGGGATGTTCGCGACAAATACGACTAGCTAAAGCGTGAATTGTACTAATGGGGGCGGCTTCTAATTCGGCTAGGATATCGGGACGGTTAGGAAGTTGTTGCCTTACCTGTGAACGAATACGCGATCGCAATTCCTGGGCGGCTTTTTCAGTAAATGTAACCGCCACTATTTCCAAGGGAGAAAGTCCCTTTTCTACTAAATAATATAAATACCTTTCTACTAACATATAAGTTTTGCCAGTCCCCGCCCCGGCTGTGACGATAATACTTTGAGGACTGGTAGCAGCGGCTTGTTGTTCATTGGTTAAACTCATGGTTAATTAATCCTTACAAATTGACGAAAAATCTGGAATTATTTTGATGATTTTTGGCGACTTAGACGGTTACCCTTACGACAAACAGAGTCAAATTCACAATATTGGCAGACTTGCTGTTTCTGGTCTGGCGCTACTGGATAATTACCCTGTTGTAGGCGTTGTTTAACCTCCTCGGCAAAGGCTTCTAAAATGGCGGGTTCGGTTAATTTCGCCTTTAAGTAACGCTGTTTGTTAAGAGAATACAACTTGACATCTACCTCTGGGACTTCGTTAAAGTTTTGGGCGATCGCCTGTTGATATAATGGCATTTGAATATTGATTTTGGCTTTTCCAGAATCATCTTTAATTCCCAATGGTGAGCTACTGGTAGTTTTATAGTCTAACACTAATAGACCCGTGGGGGTGCGATCAATGCGATCGACCCTAGCAATTACCTTTAACCCATACCATTCAGCATCAAAGTAATTTTCACGACTAATAATTTCGGCATTAGCCTGCAAAAAATCTTCAGCTTGTAAATTTAATTCTAACATATTTAAACCTTCTAATCTGCGCGCTTCCCAACCTATAAACTTGTCAAAATTCACATTTTCTTCAGCTTGTAACGCGGCTTCTGCCTGAGATAATGCTTGGTTAATATCTTGTATGTCTAACCGCCTTAAATCCGTTTGAGTTTTGATGTCTTTTAACAAAATTTCTAAGCAGCGATGATATAACCGACCTCGGAGACTGCCAGTGATTTCTGCTTCCGCTTCCGATGGTTCTTTTAAGCATAGTAAATAGGTGGCAAACCACTTAAACGGACATTGACCTAATGCCGTTAATTGCGATGCACTAAAAATCCGATTTTGATAATCAACTCCTATGCCAATAACCCCATCATATTCATCAGGAGATTCGCCACTTTCTCGGCGCTGTTCAACTTGCCAATTTTTGATGATATCATTAACTATAACATCATTAGATAACTGGTCTGGCTGCTGTAAGTAATAGCGTCTAGCTTCCTCAATACTGGCTAAATTTAATAGGGGTGGGGGAGTTGTTTCTATTCCTAAACGGGTAGAATAAGGACTAGGTAACAGCGGTTTTTTGTGATGCTGTTCGGCACAAGAAAAAGTCAAAAATTTTGTGGGTATTCTTAATAGTTCATAAAAACATAATTCATTCCGTTGGGCGATATCTATAGCCGTTTCTAGGGTAATGTTGAATTGAGATAGTCGCCGGGATTCGTAAAAGTCTAAAACTGGATCATTTTCAATGGCTGCGGGTAGGATACCTTCCTGAAAACCGATTAAAAAAACATGGGGATAACTCGCACCCTGTAGAGATAATGGGGTGTGAACTTCTATCCCTCCTTTTCCTGGTTGCATGGGGACTTTTAGCTTGGTGATTATCTCTAAAATATCTTGAAAAAACTCTTGTCGATTAAGGCGATCGCCATCAAGTTTTGATAATTCCAGCCAAGCTGTTTCTAGTTGATTAAAGGCGACTATCTCCCGAGACCATTGGCTGCTATTTTTGCGGATATCAAAGAATTTTAAAACTTGTTTGATCCGGTCTACCCAATTTGGTAGGGTATCGCTTTGGGGGAATTTTAATAATGATAAATTTAACCCTAATTCTTCCCATTCAGCTAGGTTATTTGGTCGCTTTTGTCGCGCTTCTAACCATTGTTTATATGTTAAATATCGGGCTAAAGGATGATGCAAAAGTTTAGCGGTAGACTCAAAGGGAAAATTATTTTCGATGACTTCTATCAATAATGCGATCCAATACCCCAGGCGAATATTCCGCAAGGGAATTTTATAAAATAATCGCAGTGGTAACTGATATTCCCAAGCAATATCTAATAATAAAGGCGCATAGGTTTTTTCATCCTGGGTCACTAGGACAATTTTACTGGCTGAGACTCCATCTATTATTAACTGCTTAACTTGGGAGAGAACCCCCCTAATTTCTGCCTCTAAATTTGGGTAAATATGGCATTGGACTTTATGGGGAAGTTCCCCTTTACCCAAAAAGCAGTTTTGCAGTTTTTCTCCTAAGCTAAAGTTATCATCATTTTCCTGATAATTGACCTGCCATCCTTTACTCTCTAAATAGGCGATCGCCTCTCGATTTTTGGCAAAAATTTCCTCTGTTCCTGTCGGTAAAACCCAGATGCTACCTTCCCCTGCTACTAGGTTAATAAATTTTACCTGATCAAGTTGAGGTTGAAAATAACCATAAATTAATAAAGTTTGTGCTGGAGTTGGTGCTTGGGTTTGATAATTAATGGCTTCCCAAAATAATTGATCCTGGTCAATATAGCCCTGCTTTTGTAATTTTTGTTTATAGCGATTAGTCACTTGGGCTAAATCCCTAATTCTCCGAGAATTATGATGAGTTAATAAGTTTAAGTCTACTCC
Source organism: Limnospira sp. PMC 1279.21 (assembly GCF_032349615.1). Classification (NCBI taxonomy): domain Bacteria; kingdom Bacillati; phylum Cyanobacteriota; class Cyanophyceae; order Oscillatoriales; family Sirenicapillariaceae; genus Limnospira; species Limnospira sp. PMC 1279.21. Next base: position 23,065 of record NZ_JARPLU010000018.1, read on the forward strand.
AGATTTTAAGAGTTTTTGGCGGGAGGGTATTAACATTTTCGCGATACCATCAGGGTCATTACTGTTGATATTCTCAGCCACAATGCGCCGCCAAGTTCGATCCATAGTTAACACTGGCGCTATGGTAATTTCATGATTATTTATAGTTTTGATAGCCAGCTTGTCTAAAGATTTATAAGGGACTTTTAAACAACGGGCTACTGGTTGAGTTGGGGTAATAGTAGTTATTTGTGATGGTAGATGGTTTAAATTGTGGGGATTAACAATAAGCGATCGCATAATTAATTACACTCGTTGACAGTATGATAATTTTACCCATAAGTGGCTGTTCTAGTCAAATAGGTGCTGATGATTGTTAACATTTCCCAATTTTCTGGTAACATTAGTCAAGGCTGACCGTCAAATTGAATGCTGAGTTAATCCCTTGAACTTCCCAAAATGATTAATACTGCGCTGCTGTCAGGTCAAATTCTCCGCCACCACTATCTGATCATTCGTGAATTAGGTCATGGTGGCTTTGGACGCACCTATTTAGCTAAAGACCAACACCGCTTTGATGAGTTGTGCGTGTTAAAAGAATTCGCACCCCAACTCAAAGGTAATTATGAGTTAAAAAAATCCCGAGAGTTATTTCAACGGGAGGCGCAAACTCTCTACCAACTTAAACATCCGCAAATTCCCAGATTTCAAGAAATATTTGAGGAACAAATATGCGGTCAAATTTATATGTTTGTAGTTCAGGATTATGTCCAGGGTTTCACTTGCCGAGAATTACTCAAAGAGCGACTGCAAAAAGGTGAATTTTTTAGCCAAGCTGAAATCACCGAAATTCTGTTAAAATTGCTGCCAGTGTTGGATTATATCCACTCATTAGGAGTTATTCACCGTGATATTTCCCCCGATAATATCATCTGCAGAGACTCTGATGGGTTGCCAATTTTGATTGATTTTGGAGGTGTAAAACTGATGAAAGCGCACATCAATTCCGAGTGGTCTTCTCAGAGTTTACACCCCAGCCCCGCCACTCGATTAGGAAAGTTCGGCTATGCGCCAGATGAACAAATGCAGATGGGTATTGTTTATCCCCATAGCGATTTATATTCTTTAGCGGCGACTTTGTTAGTGTTGCTAACTGGTAAAGAACCTCAACAACTTATTGATAGTTATAATTCTACTTGGAAATGGGAACCATATCTAACTTTAAATCCTGAGTTATATCGGATTTTTCATAAAATGTTAGCACGTCAACCTAGCGATCGCTATATTTCCGCGCGTCAAATTTTACAGGATCTTAACCAGATCTCAATATCTCCTCAACCTATTCCCACTCAACCGCCACCAGAGTCAGTCACCCCTGACATATTACCGCCCCCAAAAAACCAGCCCCCTGTGGCTAATTTTAGTCCTCCTACTGTTCAACAAATAACCAAATTCGAGTTTTCTCCTAGGTTGAAAATGGCGAGTTTAGTCCTGTTGTCAATGGTGGTAATGGGTAGTTTTGGCTGGTGGGTGGGTAATGTTTGGGCCGATCGCTTTTTTGTTATGGAAACAGCCAAAGATGAATTTGGTAAAATGTCCGAACTTGAAAGGATAGAAATATTACGCGATCGCCGTCGCCATTTAGGTGTTAATTATAACTTTTTTATGACTTTAGTCAATGAAGAGTTTTATTTTCGCTACCCCCAACAACAAGGGCGACTATTAACTAATGATCCTGTTGATTTCGTTTGGCGAAAACGTTGGGATCAAATCGCCCATGAAGTCTTAAATGAGTTAGAAACCCTCAGTTATGAATCTCGACAAGGTTTAGGAACCTATACCCAAGCCGATCTAAATAGTTGGATTAGTACAGCCAACCGCCTTAATCTTAGCACGGCTGAACTGTTTAATTTAGCCGATACTCAATTCTATCAACTCTTCCCAGAAAGACGTGATCAAGGCTCCATAGAAGCTGAACCTTTAATTCAAATATGGCGGGGAATTGTTCGCGATCGCCTCTCTAATTGGGAATCAATTAATCGTGAAAGTTGACATGGGCGGCATCAATACATCATCTAAGGCTTGGCGATCGGGTAGAGAAGACTGCGCCCCTACCTGGGTAGTCGATAAAGCCCCCGTTGCCGCCCCCCAGAGAATCGCCTCCTTTAGCGATCGCCCTTCGTCTAAAGCCGCCGCCATTCCCCCATTAAAAGCATCTCCCGCCGCCACAGTATCCACCGCATTAACCGCAAAAGCCGGAACCCAAAAAGATTCAGATTTAGTCGCCCAAAATACTCCCTTAGACCCCAACTTAATTACAGCAGTTTTTACCCCAAAATCCAACATAGTATCCGCAGCTTTTTGGGCAGTTTCTACATTATTGACCGCAAAGCCCACCAGTTGACTCGCCTCCGTTTCGTTGGGGGTAATAATATCCACCAACGGATATAATTGTTGAGGGAAAACATCAGGGGCTGGGGCAGGATCAAGAATTACTCTCACTCCCGCATTTTTAGCCGCATGAATAGCCGCTTCCACTGCTTTTAGGGGAATTTCTAATTGCAATAATAAAGATGTTGCTTCCTCCCATAAAGGTTCTAGTCTCTGCACATCTTCTGGACCAACACAACCATTAGCACCAGGAATAACAATAATCTGATTTTCGCCGTTATTATCTACTGCAATAGTCGCTAAACCAGAATGGGTACAATTATCGCGCAAAACCCCTTCACAACCGACGCGATTAGCTTTTAATCCCTCCAGAAGTTCTTGAGCAAAAGCATCCCCGCCAACTCTTCCTACCATCTCAGTTTTTGCCCCTAACCGCGATGCTGCTACGGCTTGATTTGCACCCTTTCCACCTGCTACCGATAAAAAATTATATCCGGTTAAAGTTTCCCCAGGTTGAGGGAGTCGAGGAGTTTGCACCACTAGATCCATATTGATGCTGCCAAAAACTAAAATACTCATAGTTTGCTGTTAATATTGGGGTGATTAAGGGGATTATTTTTGCTTTAAAATAATCAAGGTAATATTATTAAATATTCGCTGACGACCAATATGCTCAAAAACATCAGAAACAATGGCATTTTTTCTGTCTTCAGATGTCTGTTCATGATGACATAGTGCCACTTCACACAAGCGGTCAATGCCATAATGTTGGCCATAGCTATTTTCCCCCTCAGTAATCCCATCTGTAAATAATATTAGCACATCTTGGGGATTTAGTCTAACCGTAATTTTATGGACAAATTGACTAATATCTGGTTCCAAACCCACAGGAAATCCTAAATCAATGGTATCTATAATTTCTACTTGAGGATCATCACCCGATCGCAGTCAAATCGCTTGTTCATGCTGGCCACTAATTTCTAATCATCCCTGACAATAATCTAACAGCATGAGAGTTCAATTTTGAGCACAATTCATCCGAGCCACATTCTCATAACTCGTCAAGCTGGAGTGACTGACGAATTATCAGAGCAATTTCAGCTACAATATTAGATGTTTCGGATTGCAGCCATCAGGGGGGTGTGTTGACGGTCATGGGTTAATTTTACCTAAAATAAACAGCTTAATTATATCCTATCTAAGATACAGATCGGCTAATTTTCAATTGTAGAATGCGATCGCCAATATCCACTCGAATCGGCATGACAGACAAACGATTACCCCGCCGCACCAGTAACAAGTCATCAGGATCAAATTGCTGTTTGAGGTCGCCAAGAGAAATCATCTGGGGAAATTTATCAATAAACTCTACTCTGACCGTATACCAACGAGGATGGTTAGCCGTAGCTTTCGGGTCATAATAGGGGCTATTTTCATCAAATTGAGTAGGATCAACTATATCAGATTCAATGACTCGCACCAAGCCGACAATCCCCGGAATTTTGGTATTAGAATGATAAAAAAAACACAAATCATTAACTTGCATTTTCCGCAAGAAATTCCTAGCCATGTAGTTACGAACACCATCCCAAATACAAGTTGTATCCGACTGCATTTGGTCAATACTATAAGTTTTTTCCTCAGATTTGATCAACCAATAAACCATTGATCCCAACTCCCGCTGGCCATGATGCTACAATTACTTTAATCCTAGCCGTCTTTCGGAAGCGACTCTCAAAAATTTAATTTTTCTTAATCTAATCTCTAGTTAGAGTTGAGCATCGACTTTCATGGCTGGTATAATATTAATAATGATTTAAGATAAGTCCCTAAAAATCACCCCAAAAAATGATAGTATAGAAAGATTTGGCTCCCACACAATGACTGATAATCAACAGAGTTCCTGCTGTTCATGCAATGGAGACGATCGCCATTCTGATAATCTGGTATCCGAAGTGATACCCCTGGCAATAATCACCGCCATTTATATCCTAGCCTTAATCTTCAACAATTGGCTCAAACTCGCGGTTTGGGGTTGGGGGGAATATATAGTATTAATTCCTGTATATTTACTCACAGGCTGGGAAATCTTAGTCAGCGCCGGAAAGAATATCTGGCGAGGTCAGATATTTGATGAAACCTTTTTAATGAGTTTAGCCACCCTGTGCGCCATTGCTATTAATGAAGTTCCCGAAGCCGTGGCTGTCATGCTATTTTATCGAATTGGGGAAGGTTTCCAAGAGTTTTCTGTGCAGCGTTCTCGGCGTTCAATTAAATCATTATTAGCAGTACGTCCAGACAATGCAAACCTGCTAATAAATGGCGAAATAAAAACCATGTCTCCGCAGTTAGTAAATGTCGGCAGTAGTATTGTCGTCAAAGCCGGAGAAAAAATCCCTTTAGACGGAGAAATCATATCTGGAACCTCCCAAATTGACACTTCACCCCTCACCGGAGAATCCTTACCTCGTGCCGTTAAACCCGGAGAAATAGTCCTAGCGGGAACCATCAATCAAACCGGACTACTAACCATTAAAGTAACCAAACCATTTAACGAATCTTCGATTAGCAAAATTTTAGAATTAGTAGAAAGCGCCCAAAGTCGGAAAGCCAAAACCGAAAAATTTATCACCACCTTCGCCCGTTATTATACCCCAATTGTGGTAAGTTTAGCCATAGCGATCGCCTTAATTCCTCCCCTAGTCAATTTGGGCAGTTTTCAAGAATGGTTTTCGCGGGCATTAATTCTCCTAGTAATTTCCTGTCCCTGCGGTTTAGTAATTAGCATTCCTCTAGGCTACTTTGGGGGAGTCGGAGGAGCAGCCCAGCAGGGAATCTTAGTGAAAGGCTCGACATTTTTAGACGATTTAGCTGCCGTTAAAACCGTGATATTTGACAAAACCGGAACCCTGACGGCTGGCGTATTTGAGGTGACAAAAATCGTCCCTCATCATCACTTTAACGAAGCAGAATTAATCGAGATTGCCGCCCAAATAGAATCCCTATCTAACCATCCTCTCGCCCAAGCAATTCGTGAATACTATGGAGATTCACCTACCGAAACCTTAATCGAAGATTATCAAGAAATCCCCGGCTGTGGAGTGAAAGGCAAACTGCAAAATCGGACAGTAATTGCGGGAGGCGATCGCCTGTTACACTTAGAAAAAATCGACCATCCTCTCTGTGATGTAGGCGGCACAGTAATTCATCTAGCCGTAGACTATCGCTATGCCGGATATATCCTAATTGCCGATAAAGTTAGACCCGATTCTGTGGCTGCTATTGAAGCCCTCAAAAAACAAGGAGTGCAGAAAATAGTCATGCTAACCGGAGATAATCAAACCGTAGCCGATCGCCTAGCCAAAACCTTAAATATTGATGAATATTATGCCGAATTAATGCCCGAAGATAAAGTCAAGCAACTGGAAAAACTACTAAGTCCAGATCATCGTAAAGTTGCCTTTGTCGGAGATGGAATCAATGATGCGCCAGCCATTGCTAGGGCTGACGTAGGTATAGCCATGGGAGGTATGGGTTCAGACGCAGCCATTGAAACTGCCGATGTAGTAATTATGACCGATTCTCCCTCTTATGTCAGTCGTGCGATCGCCATCGGACGAAAAACCCGCCGCATTGTCTGGCAAAACATCGGTTTAGCCATGGGAATTAAAGGCTTTTTTATCATCTTAGGAATTTTCGGACTAGCCAGCATCTGGTCAGCAGTATTCGCCGATGTGGGAGTAGCATTATTAGCCATTCTCAACGCTACCCGCATCTTTGGGAAACCAGTTAATTGATAGCCCTCCACCGCTGAATTGTCATGCAATCAAAACTCAACGATCAGCGGTTTGTCAGATATCTGGCAGAATAGGGAGGTATTAAGTTTAGATGCAAATTGGCTTTTATGTCCCTTATCTCTGCTAAACCAGCTTTACTGGTTCTGATTGATGGTACCAGCTATCGAGGTTGGTCCTTTGGCGCTCCAGGTACAGTTTTAGGTGAAGTGGTGTTTAACACCGGAATGACAGGTTATCAGGAAGTTTTGACTGATCCAAGTTATTGTGGTCAGATTGTCACCTTTACCTATCCTGAATTAGGGAACACAGGAGTTAACCCAGAAGACGAAGAATCCCAAAGACCCCAAGTCCGAGGCGCGATCGCCCGTAATATTTGCACCCGTCCCAGTAACTGGCGTTCTACCCAATCCTTACCCGACTATCTCAAAGAACATAATATTCCCGGCATTTATGGCATAGATACCCGTGCCTTAACCCGCAAACTGCGAACTGTCGGGGCCATGAATGGTGGCATATCCACGGAAATTCTCGACCCCGCAGAATTATTATCCTTAGTCGAACAGGCTCCCAATATGGATGGGTTGAACCTAGTTAAAGAAGTAACTACACCAGAGAGCTACGAGTGGTCTGAGTCCACCGATACAGTTTGGGAATTTAGCCCCAGCTTGGAATCAAAAGACAGCCCAACACCCCCACCCCGTTATACAGTAGTTGCCATTGACTTTGGAGTAAAGCGTAATATTCTACGTCGCCTAGCCAGTTATGGTTGTCGGGTGATCGTAGTTCCCGCCAGCACTCCCGCCGCCGAGATCCTCAAATATAATCCCGATGGCATTTTTCTTTCTAACGGTCCAGGAGACCCGGCGGCCGTTTCCGAAGGTATTTCCACAACCCAGGAGTTACTGAAAAGTAACAAACCAGTATTTGGGATCTGTATGGGACATCAAATCCTCGGTTTATCCCTAGGTGCGAAAACCTTTAAGCTAAAATTCGGACATCGGGGATTAAACCAACCTGCTGGTTTAGAAAAGCGTCAGGTGGAAATTACCAGCCAAAATCACGGCTTTGCTCTCGATCCTGATAGCCTAGCGGAGGATGTAGAAATAACCCATCTGAACCTGAACGATCGCACTGTTGCTGGTCTCAAGCACAAAACCCTACCGCTATTTTCAGTGCAGTATCACCCAGAAGCCAGTCCCGGTCCCCACGACGCTGATTATCTGTTTGAGCAGTTCGTTAAGGAAATGGAAAAAGGCAAGTAATTACCTAGCCAGCCAGGTTATTGGGGGGACAAGCCGATCGCTCGTCCCCCTGTCTCTTGCTAATCTCAAATTTGATCCAACCGAATCAGATACCATAGACAATTATGGCAAAAATGGAATATACTAATAAAGCAGTATATGTGCTATCCAGTTAGGAGGGGGCTATTCCTGAGCAACTACACCTGACCGTTAGCCTCAGAGGGACTCGCGACGTTAAAGATAACTATCAAATATTTCGTCTGACCGGATTACTCGATGCCTTCTCAGAAGGTACGTTTCGGAAAATTATGTCCAAGTGTATCGATAATGGACCAAAACACATTGTGTTGGATCTTTCCCAGATAGACTTCGTAGACAGTTCCGGTTTGGGCGCTTTGGTACAACTCGTCAAGAAGGCTCAGACTAACGGAGGAACTTTACAAATTGTTTCTAATCCTCGCGTCACCCAAACCGTGAAACTGGTTCGTTTAGAAAAGTTTCTATCTCTACAGCAAACCGTTGAGGATGCTGTGGCGGCGGTAAAAAAAAGTTGAGTGACTGCTAGGAGTCTACCTATTTCCAGTAGACCGATAGGGGGTTTCTCTGTCGGTCCTACTATTTGTTGATTAAAAATTGCCTAATCTTCGAGGGTTTTTTAATGAGACCTCCTTCATCTCCCCATCGCAAATCTGGCTCGAACCGAGGAAAGGTTAAGCCTTCTTCTAAGCCACCGCATTCTCCTCGGGAAGATAAACCAGCTATCCATCCCCGTCGTCGCGATCGCCCTGTGGCTTCAGCAGAGACAGAACCGCCAGAGGAAGATCTAATTTATGGCCGCCACACAGTCTTAGCAGCCTTAGAAAACGGCCGATCGCTTAACCGAGTTTGGGTAATTTCCCAATTGCGATCGGATACCCGGTTTCAACCTCTCTTACAAGAGGCGAAAGCTAAAGGTGCTATTGTAGACGGAGCCAGCTATCAGCGCCTAGACCAAATTACCAGAGGCGCTAACCATCAGGGAATTGTCGCACAGGTTACACCGTATAAATATTGGGATTTAACCACCCTCATTACCCAGGCTAAATCTGCCAATAGCCAGCCTGTCCTAGTCGCGGTTGATGGTATCACTGACCCCCACAACTTAGGCGCGATCGTTCGCACCGCTGAAGCGATCGGAGCGCAAGGCTTGATTCTACCCCAGCGCCGGGCTGTTGGTATTAATGCTACAGTGATGAAAGTAGCGGCCGGAGCCTTAGAGACTTTCCCGGTAGCGCGGGTGATCAATCTTAACCGTAGTCTAACTGAACTCAAATCAGCCGGATTTTGGATTTATGGGACAGTAGCCGGGGAATTTCAACCCCTGTATAATGCCAATTTAACCGGAGCGATCGTTCTGGTGGTTGGTAGTGAAGGGGAAGGATTGAGTCATGCGATCGCCGAAAACTGCGATGTACTACTTTCTATTCCCCTACAAGGAACAATCCCTAGTCTGAATGTCTCAGTAGCCACTGGTATGGCACTTTATGAGATATTCCGCCAGCGTCAGAATCAGAATCAGAATCAGAGTCAATAGCGATCGCTGCTGAAAATATGGAGTAAATTATTCGGTAATTACAGGTTCTTGAACCAAAACGCCCAGATCCGCCGATTCCAATAGTTTACTCCAAGCCTCTGAGACTGCCGGATCAGGATTACCATGAGACCGCAACTCAGCCAAAGTTGACATAGCATCAAACCACAGCCCAGCCTTCAAATATAGATCCACCTTCTCCAGTGGACTGGTTTGGTTAATTTGACTAGCCAATGCTGGGTCTATTTCTGCCCACCGGATGCCACCTTCGACTATGATATCCTCCGAACGGTCATCAGGATTACAAACGATGGAAAAGTACCACTTGTAATTATTGTTGGTTTTAATGTTTTGAGTGCTGTGTGATGGTATAGTCACACCCATAATTCCAGCTTTACCTCCGATTTTCAGGGTCTCTTCATAAATCACTGTGTCATTGGTGTTATCAATCAGCACAAACTCTGCCGTTTGGACCGTTTCCATGGCAGGTAAGTAAAAATATAACCTAGGAGAGGCTTGAGCGGTTAATCCTATTGATCGAGAGGGAGCGATCGCCATCAAGGGAGTTTGATCAAATCTACAATTAGGGTTGCCACTCCTAGTCCCTCCTCCCACCAAGCGACCTGGGGGCTGATCATCATCACCTAGCACAGATTCTATTAAAGGTGGTGTCATAGAAACCGCTAACAGAGACACCGTACCGAGGATAACCCCTATCGGACCCGCAAAAAGTTTAAGTTTCATAGTTATATCCCGATTATTTCCTGATTCCGAACATTATGATTATAGCAAGGTCATTAACAGACAGCCATCAGTCAAATTACTGATCCTTAACCATGGTCAGTTAAATATATTAAGCGCCATAGTTAACTCAATCGTCAGGATGATCAACTATTTTGAGGATAAATAAAAACAAGTAAGTCATCATGATTACCATGTATTTCCACCATTGGCAGCCTAAACTCAATGGCTTTTGTCGTCGTATCTTCAAATGCTTAAATCAGTATAGACCGATAAAAGCGCATTTGCCATCACTAAAACAGCTAATTACTATTCTATTAGCCAGTTTATTAACCATAGGGTTAATATCGGGGATTAGGTATTGGGGAATTTTACAACCCCTAGAATTAGAATCCTTTGATAGAATCATGCGCTTAAATAGTGATAATATTCCTGACCCTCGCCTATTAATTGTAGAGATTACAGAAGCAGATATTCAAGCCAACCAAAAATGGCCGTTTTCCGATGAAATTTTAGCCCAAGCCTTAGCCAAACTGCAAGAATACCAACCTAGAGTCATTGGTTTTGATATTTATAGAGATGTTCCGCAACCCCCTGGAAATTTACAAATTTTTGAACAATTCCAAGCAGATAATATTATTGCGATTCAACAAATTGGAAGAGTTGAGCCACCGCCTTATATATCAATTAATCAAGTAGGTTTTAACGATTTAGTTGCTGATTTAGATAATACTATTCGCCGCAACTTAATGTATGTTCGCTATGATGGGGAAGAATTTTATTCTTTTGGCGTAAAAGTTAGCCAAAAATACTTAGAATCTCTCAAAAATCACCCAATTATCCTTGATGCACAACCCGGCTTACTGCAAATAGACGAAACTATTTTTCCGGCTATCAGATCTAATTCTGGTGGCTATCAACTACCCGCATCGGAAGTTGGGGGTAGACAAATATTGATGGATTATCACACCAAAGAAATAGCTAAAACTATCACCATTACCGAGCTATTACAGGGAGAAATTGACGGGAATTTGGTCAAGGATAAAGTGGTGTTAATAGGCACAACAGCCACCAGTTCAAGAGACCTGCATCCCACCCCTTTTAGTGCGGCTAAAACTACTCATCATTTAATGCCAGGAGTAATGATTCATGGTTACATGATTAGCCAAATTCTGAAAGTGATTTTAGAAGGAGAATCTTTATTTTGGTTCTTGCCCATGTGGGGGGAGGTTTTATGGTTGTGGCTTTGGTCATTTTTTGGGGGGATTTTGGTAGTCAAATTTCATCGCCCCTTGTCTTTGGGATTACTAATTAGTATCAGCACGATCGCTCTATGGACTATCTGTTTTATAGTATTTTGTCAAAAGGGATGGATTCCCCTAATTCCCCCAGCTTTAGGCTTATTATTTACTGGTGCAATTGTCTTGGCTTATAAAGTTATTTATGGTTTATCCTATGATATTCTTACCGATTTACCTACCCGGATCCTACTCAATCAAAAAATTCAGCGCCTTAGTAATCAGTCTAAATATACCCAAATCGCCCTGTTGTTTTTAGATTTAGACCGCTTTCGTCTCATCAATGAAGGTTTTGGTCATGCCATCGGTGATCAACTGCTAATTTCCACTACCCAACGCATGAAAAAGTGTTTATATTCTCAGACAATTTTGGCGCGAGTTGGCGGGGATGAATTTGCGGTAATGATGCCGAATATCCAGAATATTGACCAGGCGATCGCCATGGCAAATAAACTGCAAAAAGCTCTCGCCGCGCCCTTTTATCTCAACGGTCAACAGGTATATACCACCATCAGTATTGGCATTGCGTATAGTAACCAAAATCAAGATTTAATTGCCAATGATTTATTAAGAGATGCCCATACAGCCATGTATCGCGCCAAGGCTTTGGGAAACAGTCGTTATCAGGTGTATATCTCCACCATGAAATCTCATGCTTTGCAGCAGTTACAACTAGAAGCCGACCTGAGAGAAGCCATTAAAAATCAAGAATTTCAACTGTATTATCAGCCGATTATGAATTTAAAAACTAATCAGATCGCTGGTTTTGAAGCCTTAGTGCGTTGGATATCTCCCCAGCGGGGGTTTGTGTCTCCTGGGGAATTTATCCCAGTTTCTGAAGAGAGTGGTTTAATTATTCCCTTGGGGGAGTGGATTTTATTAGAAGGCTGTCGTCAGTTGGCAATCTGGAATCAAAAATATTGCCAAAATCCCCCTTTTATGTTAAGCATAAATCTGTCAACCCGTCAATTTTCCCAAGTTAACTTGATTGAATGTGTCGATCAGATTTTGACTCAGACTGGGGTTGACTGCAGTTGTATTAAATTAGAAATTACCGAGAGTGCAATTATGGATGATGTCGATGAGGCGATCGCACTATTAGAAAGATTAAAAGCCCTAGGTATTAAACTGAGTATGGATGATTTCGGCACTGGTTATTCATCCCTCAGTTATTTGCATCGCTTTCCCATAGATACCCTCAAAGTTGATCAATCCTTTGTGCGTCGGATGGATGACAGCCAGCAAAATACAGAGATTGTCAAAACTATTATTATGTTAGGGCATAACTTAAATATGGATATCGTCGCGGAAGGTATAGAAACCGAAGGTAATGTCCAGACTTTGAAAAACCTAAATTGCGAATACGGACAAGGGTATTTTTTCTCCAAACCTTTGCCGGTCACAGCCTTGGAAGACCTGTTAAATAAGACCCTGTATCAATCATGAACTTAACCATAATTTAAGAATGACGCTTGCGGAACAGACCAAAACCCAAGATCCCCAAAACTAAGAAGCCGATCGCGCTATTAGGTTCCGGTATACTCACCTGGTAACCCATCAGGTTATTGGCAGTTAAATCACCTTCTCCATTGAAATTCATCCACCAGCGGAAGCGGTTATTAGCAGCATTTTGGTTAGCCGCAGAAGGTAAACGCAAATATCTGCACCCCCTCTAGCTTTTGGAGTCTGGTTTTGATTGCCAAATATGGTATCCAAATTGGTGATCTTCACATCCCAACCCAATATATCCATTAATTGGCGATCGCCATACCACCCCCTCGAATGATGGCATATATGCTATCATTTGATTGAGTTAGCGATCGCCGGCAATGGCGAGGCAATTGTCACCCAGAATGTTAAAGAGTTTCAGCAGCGCGAACTCATCTTTCCCCAGCTTTCTATTATTTCCCCTGAAGCATTGATTAGGGAGTCAGTACAATATGGCAACTTTAACGATTCGTTTACCCGATGAAAAACATTCTCGCCTGAAAGCACTGGCTCAATCTCGTGGCATCATTGTGAATAAATTAATGGAAGAACTCTCGGCGCTTGCACTAGCTGAGTTTGATGATCAGACACGCTTTCAAGCCTTGGCAATGCCGGGTGATGTGGCGCGGGGGTTCGAGATTTTGGATCGGTTAGATGCTTTCAAGGCAACGACTTTGTTATAGTTTATGAAATGGAATGTTATATTCGATCCCGATTTTAAGCTCTGGTTTGATCAACAGGAACAAGAACTTCAAGATGAAGTCTTTTCGGTTTTAATTCTGTTGATGGAATTCGGCCCGTCTTTGGGCAGACCGAGAGTTGATACTCTTAAAGGCTCTTCAATTAAGAATATGAAAGAGCTTCGCATTCAATATAAAGGAGAACCTTGGCGGATTTGATTTGCGTTCGATACCGAACGACAAGCTATTTTACTGGTTGGTGGCAACAAAACGGGTAACAAGCGATGGTACAAGGAAAATATTCCTATAGCAGAGCGACGTTATGAACACTATCTTGAACAACTGAAGCAGGAAGAACAATGAAAGACTATACAACCTTATCATCAGAGTTAGCCAAACTTTCTCCAGAACGACAGGAACGGATTAAAGCTAGAGCGGATCAAATTTATCTTGAAGAATTGACTTTCAAGTATCTGCAAGAGAAGTTAGGATTGTCTGAAGACGAGTTGGAGCAATATTTTACTGAATCGGATCTCGGAAAAGCAAAACTGGAAAGTCGGGAATGTCTGGACTTACATACACTTCACGAGGTGGTCAGTGCATTAGGGGGAACTCTGGAAATTACGATCAAAATTCCCCAGAAAGAGCCTTTTGTTCTGATCGGCGAATAGTAGAAACTAGAGCAGATAAACCGTAGGGTGGGCAATGCGGTGGGAAATGCCCACTCTACCAGTTAAATTTTTGTCTGAGATAATCTTCAAGCTGTTGGTTATACGGTCGAAAATATTTTGTAAGCTGTTGATGTAACTGTCGGCTAATGGCGTTGTATTTTCGAGGATTAAGATTGCGATATTCCGGTAAGGGGTGATGTTCCAGACCTAAAAAGTTGTAAATCTGTTGCATAGTGGCGGGGGAATTTTGAAATAAGTCTTCGCTGGGAAGGACGAGAATCTGTTCTCTGGGAAACTGCTCAAACCACTGGGGGAGATAGCGGATATACTGACTAAAGGCTAAGTGATGAGCTAAGTTTAAACTGATGTCAGTTTGATAAATTGCCTGTTGTTTCAGTAAACATTGCAGCCAGCTAACTCCTGTTGGTAAGGCAGTATAAGTTTGTTCGGAAATGGCGGGATTTAACGCACCGATTAGGGAGATTCTTGTATTCATCCTTTCCGCCTTGGCTTCGAGGTATAATGTGGTCTACCTCAACTAAATCTGATGGGGTAAAGTATTGCCCGCACCAGTTACACTTGCCTTTTTGCGTATTGAGTAATTTGGCTACCCTGTTAGGCGTGTCAATTGCTTGTCCTTTTCTGGTTGCCCAGTAAGTCCAATTTCGGTCATGTCGATGAGGCGATCGCACTATTAGAAAGATTAAAAGCCCTAGGTATTAAACTGAGTATGGATGATTTCGGCACTGGTTATTCATCCCTCAGTTATTTGCATCGCTTTCCCATAGATACCCTCAAAGTTGATCAATCCTTTGTGCGTCGGATGGATGACAGCCAGCAAAATACAGAGATTGTCAAAACTATTATTATGTTAGGGCATAACTTAAATATGGATATCGTCGCGGAAGGTATAGAAACCGAAGGTAATGTCCAGACTTTGAAAAACCTAAATTGCGAATACGGACAAGGGTATTTTTTCTCCAAACCTTTGCCGGTCACAGCCTTGGAAGACCTGTTAAATAGGACGCTGTATCAATCATGAAACGAAAACAGGTAATGGTGCTATCGTTGCATTATCCGGAACCGAAAAAATGTCGCGTAAATGTATCAGTAGAGAACTTAGTTGACACTCCCCTCCCTGCCTAAAGGGGAGGGGATTCTTGATTCATAGACCCAACTGGCTTTGACAGGATTGCAAAAGCCAGAGTAATGGTCGAATCTCAGTCGCACGTTTGCTACGCAACGTTTCACGAACGGGTCTACGACCCTTCGCGCTTGCCCTAGCGTACACAAGGCTTCCTTGAGGATGTTGATCGCAGCATTCCAAATTAGTCACCACCCGCCGAAAATCCCAGAGTCCCATATCCGGCACGGTTGCTCAGGAAGCCTTGAGCCGAAATCGCTTTGTGGAAATGGCGCTCGGACAAAAACTAGCGGGTTCCGGTCGTTTGTTGGACAATACCCAAGTGGCGATCGCCCATCCTGACACTTTTCTAGGACAACTGGAATTGTCAAACGGGTAGGCAATGCCCTCCCTCCTACTACGACTTACCCCAAACTCGACGCAAATCTAATACAAAACCAGGTAACAGGTTCTCTCCGGATAACTCAGTTGGATTGGATAGCATTTCTACGTCCGAATCGGCTCGATAAACTTCTACTATTCGACGTTGCGGGTCGATTAACCACCCCAATTTTGCGCCATTTTCTAGATACTCTTGCATTTTTTCTGGCAGCGATTTTAGAGTATCCGAATCAGAACGTAACTCTACGACAAAATCCGGACAAATCTCTGGAAAAGTTTTCTTTTGTTCCTGGCTTAGTGCATCCCAACGGTCTTGACTCACCCAACAGGCATCGGGAGAACGATTTGCCCCATTGGGTAAAATAAACCCCGTGTTACAGTCGAATGCTTTCCCTTGTTGATAATTTTCGTACCAACAATACAATTGCCCAATGATACTAAAATTACGTTCTCCGGTTTCCCAACCCGTTGGTGGATTCACAATTAACTCTCCTGTGGCGGTTCTCTCCAGTTGTAATTCTCGATTACTGGCGGCTAGGGCGGCAAATTGTTCTTGGGTGACGTGAAGTTTCAGGGTTTTGGGGTATGCCAGCAATAGGGTATCGGTTTCCGATGTTTGAGGGGTCTGTACCATTTTGACTTCTCCGATGTAGAGATAGGCTAGTTAAATTTTAGGCGATCGCCCCCACTCCCTCTACCGACATCAGCCGCGATCGCCTCTAACCCAAGCAACACCGGCTTCAACCCCGTGGTTTCCGGTGCGGGGGCTCGAACTCTTTGCCGGTCATCTACGACCGGCGAACTGGATTCTACAGGTCAAGCTGGTGATATCACTATCAATACTAATCAATTAACTATTTCCGGTGATGGGGCGACTATTTTCAGTGCTACACAAGGTAGCGGTCAAGCGGGGAATATTAGCATTCAAACCCGACAACTACAAGTTAATAATGGCGCTCAAATAGTTGCCACTACTCTCGGTGACGGACTAGGCGGAAATATTGACCTTTTGGCTGAGTCTATCCAGTTAGTCGGAACTTCCCCCACTAGGGAAAATCCCAGCGGCTTATTGACTTCTACGGGAACCCCAGACCGGTTTGGTCAAGGAACCGCACCCGCCGGAAATATCCAAGTAAGAACTGGACAATTACAAATTTTAGACGGCGCTCGCATTTCCGCATCTAGTCAAAATCAAGGGTTAGGAGGAAGCCTGAATATTATCGCTTCCCAAGGGGTAGAATTTACCGGAACTTCACCGGATGGCTTTTTCCGTAGCGGCTTATTTGCGGAAAGTCGCAGTGAAGGAGAAGGGGGAAATATTCACCTCAGCGCGCCGAATGTGCGACTAGACAATGGCGGGACTATTACCACGGAAACAGCATCTAATAATGGGGGTAATATCAGTTTGGCGATCGCCGATACCATCACCCTCCGTCGCCAAAGTAGCATATCAGCCACCGCAGGTAGAAATAGCGGTCAAGGTGATGGCGGAAACATCGATCTAAACACCAAGTATCTATTTGCTATCCCCGTGGAAAATAGCGATATAACCGCCAATGCTTTTTTCGGAACTGGGGGTAATATTACCATCACAGCTAGGGGGATTTTTGGCATTGAGTTTCGCCCAGAATTAACTCCCTTGAGTGATATTACCGTTAGTTCCGCCTTTGGGGTTGATGGGGTAGTGACAATTAATAATCCCGACGCTGACCCCAGTCAAGGACTGTTTGAACTACCCACCGGACCCATTGATGCGTCTCGGTTAGTCATTCTTAGTTGTTTACCGGGGTCGGATAATAATCAATTTATTGTCACCGGACGCGGCGGTTTACCACCCAACCCCACCACCATACACACCGGAGAAACTCCCCTAGAAGATTTGGGTAATATAACTTTAGAATCATCAAATCTACAAGGTAGTGCTACAATTTACCAAGATTTTCCCACAGTAGGCAATTCTAGCCTAGTTGAGGCTCAAGGGTTAGTGGTGCATTCTGATGGTCGAGTTAGTTTAATTGCGCGTAGTCCTCATTCTTCCTCGCCTTCTATTCCCTGGCTGAACCCTCAATGTCGTCCTACTGTAATTCCCTAATCGTGTTGTGCCAATTCTATGAAATATCCTAGGCGTTTGACTTTTACCCTGCTGATTTTCTTGGGTTTATTGATTAGCCTGCTGTTAGCAGATACGATCTGGAAACCGGGTTTAACCGAAATTGTACCCACTAAACAGACTCCCATAATTAGCCAAGCCTCCCAGGGGTTACAGGAGGAACAACGGGGACGCGATCGCTATCGACAGGGGGATTTTCAGGAGGCGATCGCTATTTGGGAGTCCGTCGCGCAAACCTACGGAAACGAAGGATATTTCATAGCCCAAGCGCGGGTTCTTAGTAACCTATCTCTGGCTTATCAACACCTGGGAAAATGGCAACTAGCCACCGAAGCGATCGCGCGCAGTATCGCGTTATTAGAGAATGCCGGACTCTCTGGCTTATCTGTTTTCGCCCAAGCCATGAATACCCAAGGTCAATTATATCTGGCGACAGGAAACCCAGAAGCCGCCTTTAGTGCTTGGGAAACCGCCGAAGAGTTATATCATCGCGATCGGCAGGAAATGGGAGTGTTTAAAGCCAGAATTAATCAAGCCACAGCCCTACAGCAACTGGGATTATATCGCCGCGCTTCTTTACTGTTAGCCGATATTAACAACAATCTCCAGCAGCAAGAAACCTCCCCCGAAAAAGCGATCGTCCTCATTCGACTCGGCAACCTACTTAGTACCCTCAGCCGTTTTAATGAAGCCCAATCAATCCTACAAGAGGGTTTAACTATAGCCACCAATTTAAACCTAAACTCCGAACAAGTTACCGCCCTCATTGGTTTGGGAAATGTCGCCAAAAACCGTAAAAATTATACCACAGCCTTAGACTATTATCAACAAGCCCTAAATATATCTCCTTCTCCTCAACAGCAGGCGGTTATAGAACTCGCTAAATTAAGTTTATTTGCTGAAAATCAACAATAGCCAGCCTTTAGTCAACTATTACCCCGCACCAAATATCACCTAAATCAGTTACCATCAAACCAGACAACTATCTATTATCGTCTGAACCTAGGAAAGCATTGGTCAGCCTTTCAACAAGCACAAAATCCCCAATCATCTTGGCAGGATATTCTGGAACTGTATACCCAAGCCACTCAAGAGGCGATCGACCTAGGAGACCAACGCGCACAAGCCTTTGGGTTAGGTTATATAGCCAGTGTTTATGAACAAACCCAACAATGGCAAATTGCCCAAAATATCACCCAGGATGCCTTAATCTTGAGTCAAAAAATTCAAGCTCCAGATATTTCCTACTTATGGTTATGGCAATTAGGTCGCATTCAAAAGGCACAAGGAAAACCAGAAAAAGCCATATCTTCCTACTTAGAAGCTGTCAACCTCATTGGTTCCCTAAGTCAAGATATCGTCTCTATCGGTCGAGAGTTTCAGTTTTCTTTTCAAAACAGTATTGAACCCGTATATCGGGAATTAGTATCCTTACTCTTAGAAACCACACCGCCGGGTCAGGTTGTCAGTCAGAATAACTTATCCCAAGCCATTAATGTCATCGAGTCTTTAAAAGTTGCCGAATTAGATAACTTTTTTAGGGCTGATTGTGTAGATATTGTCAGTAGAAAAATAGATGAAATAGACCCCAGCGCCGCCGTTATCTATCCCATCATCTTAAAAGATAATCTTCATGTGATTGTCAGTAAACCCAATCAACCCCTAGTTCATCATCAAATTAATGTCAGCCAAACCGAAGTAGAAGCCACCATTAAACAACTCTCTGAAGCATTAGTTATTCGCAGCCGCCGCGATTTTTATGAACCAGGACAAAAACTCTATAATTGGGTAATTAGACCCATCGCCGATCAAATTAATCCTGAACAAATTAAAACCCTTGTTTTTGTCCCTGATGGTTCCTTCCGTAATATCCCCATGGCAACCCTTTATGATGGCGAAAAATATCTCATAGAGACCTATAGTATTGCCATTACTCCCGGCTTACAACTACTATCCGATAAATCCATCAAACAGCTAGATTTAAAAGTTCTAGCCGGGGGATTAACCGAAGAAAGAGATGGATTTAGTCCCCTGAATTATGTAGCTGAAGAAATCGCCACTATTCAATCAGAAACAGCCAGCACAGTCCTACTTAATGAAGATTTCACCAATCAATTAATCCGCCAAAAACTAGAATTCACTAACTACCCCATCGTTCACTTTGCTACCCACGGTCAATTTAGTTCTCAGCTAGATGAGACATTTATTTTAGCTTGGGATAGTCGTATTAATATTCTGGAATTGGATAGTTTATTGACTGAAAAAACCCTCACAGGTCGTACTCCCATAGAATTACTAATTCTCAGCGCCTGTCAAACCGCCTCTGGTGATAATCGTGCCACTTTAGGACTAGCCGGAATGGCAGTTAAAGCCGGAGCGCGTAGTACAGTTGGCACTCTCTGGTCAGTGAATGACCAAGCCAGCAGTGAGTTAATGAGTCAATTCTACAGATTTTTAAACCAAAAGCAATTAAACAAGTCCGAAGCACTCAGGGAAGCGCAATTAAAACTCTTAAACACTTCCTTGTTCCGCCATCCCTTTTATTGGAGTCCCTATATTTTAGTCGGTAATTGGTTATAAACATTTCTCCCCACTGATGGTATAATCATCTAACACCGATGTTGACCAAACACCTGGCTAAGACCCATGACCACCTCAACCGCTAAAACAACCTTTATCGACCTATTTTCCGGAGCCGGAGGGATGTCCTGTGGCTTGGAAATGGCAGGTTTTGAATGTTTGTTAGGTGTCGATTTCGATAAATCTGCGATCCAAACCTTTCAAAATAATCACCCTCAAGCGGAAACAATTTGTGGCGACCTGCGGGAGATTTCTACCGAGCAAATTAGGGAATTAATTGGCGATCGCCATATTAACTTAATTTGTGGAGGTCCCCCCTGTCAAGGTTTTTCCACCATTGGGAGTAACAATAATCTGGATAAACGCAATTTTTTATTTTTAGAATTTCTACGGTTTGTTGAACAACTTAAACCCGACTATATCATCATTGAAAACGTCACGGGTTTATTATCCCGAAAAAACGAAAACACCCTCACATCAATTTTAACTTGTCTACAGAATATCGGATATACTGTTGATGTCCGGGTCCTATCTGCTCATCATTACGGAGTCCCCGAAAAACGCAGGCGCACCATTTTTTTAGGTAATCGTTTCGGCGTACCCAATTTATATCCATCCCCACAATTTCAAGATAATGAACCGGATTTAGACTTTCTTCCTGCTGCTAAAACCGTAGGATTTGCTTGGGAAAATTGGTTAGAATACCAGGGAAAAACGTACAACCACGACCTCAGCACCGCCCAAATTCCCAATCATTTAGAACGTCAAAGAATCCAGCATATTCCCGAAGGTAAAGGCGTTCGTTATCAACCAGACCAACAGGCTTATTTACCCCCCGAATTATGGTATGATATAGATTGGGAAAAGCTGCGAGAATCCCGATTTAGGGAAACCAAACTTAAACGCCTAGCGCGAGATAGTTATTCTCCCACCATCAACACCAGTCGCACCACTTACTATCACCCCACAGAAAACCGTTATCTGACCCCCAGGGAAGCCGCAGCCATTCAGTCTTTCCCCCCCAATTTCATCTTTTACGGAACCGTTACCCAACAGTGGCGACAAATTGGCAATGCCGTTCCCCCTTTATTAGCCAAAGCATTAGGGGAAGCTATTTTAAAATTAGATTTAAAATTAGATAACTCCCAAAACTCAGGAGATAGTCTGAATACAGAATCAGGTATTGAGCAAATTAGAGCTAATGCCTTTAATTATAAAACCAGTGCCTGAGCTTAAAAATTATCGGGTTATTTGACAGATAGGGTACTAAGTCTTAGTACCCTACTGTTAGACTAAGCCATCACAGAATGTTCTGGACGGGCGAAAATCATGCGGCCGGCCGAAGTTTGCAGAGAACTGGTGACAACTACCCGCAGTTGGTCGCCGAGGTATTCGCTACCCGATTCTACCACAACCATCGTGCCATCCTCAAGATACCCAATTCCTTGGGAAGGTTCTTTACCCTCCTTGCGGATTTTCAATTCCAGAATATCCCCAGGTAAATAGGACGGACGCACCGCCTGGGTGAGATCATTAATATTCAGCACTGGAACCTGTTGGACGGTTGCCACTTTAGACAAATTGTAATCATTAGTCAGCAGAAACCCATTAATTTCTTGAGCAAACCGCACTAATTTCGCGTCTACAGTGGCAATATCCTCATAGTCCGCCGAGTGAATTTGAATTCGTTCTGGGTATTCTTCCCGGATACGGTTAAGGATATCAAGTCCCCGTCGTCCCCGCGCCCGTTTTTGATCATTAGCAGCATCAGCTACCAATTGCAATTCTTGCAGAATAAACTGAGGCACGAGAATTTTACCTTCCAGAAATCCAGTTTCTAGTAGAGGTTCAATGCGACCATCAATGATGCAACTGGTATCAAGAACTTTGGTATGAGCAGATTTGAGAGTTCCCTCAGCCAGTAGTGTAGTTTCCAAACTATTGGGGTTGATTAGCTGTAGAAAAGCCCGTCCATGGGTATCAGCCAGGTTAACCCCAGTGTAGCCAAATAGAACACTACATAACACAGCCCCCAGGGGTTTGATAAAGCCAACCTCTTTAGGAATGGGTAACAAAAAGAGGGGAGCGAGCATGAGGTTAGCAATCAGTAAACCGATTACCATACCAATAGAACGGGTGAGTAATACCTCAAGAGGCATTTGGCGGATTTGTTCCTCGACCCGGTGATAAGTGGTTTGCACTACTAAACCGATTACCATACCAATTAGGCCAGTAAAAGCGGCGGTGACAGACCGTAATCCCTCAATATTAGTTACCTGTTCTAGGACACTGCTGGGAAGCAGTTCTATCCCGTAAAAGCCGGTTCCGGCTCCTGCTATGATAAATAAAATGATAATGGTGGCATCTAGCATAGTTCTGGAGAATCCCAATTAAATCTCAATTCCCCTAGAGGGATTGAGTGGTTTTGTATTTTGCTTAATTATATCTTTCACGGGCTAACCGATTTAATTGTGGGTAATTTCGGTAATCACGACTGGTCTGGGGGTGTTAGTGGTTTTCCTGTCTGAGGTTTCGGGTGTTGATAAATTCCTATATTGGTTGATTGGAGGCGGATTGAGGCTGGTTGAGGCGTAACAATTATTTTATAAATTGCTAGAATTAGATCAGAGTCCAGCTAAAGAAGTGTCACTGTCAGCACCCCCGGCTGAAGCACGGGGGCTTCGTGCCCCCCTTTCAGGTAGCTGACCAGCTATAGCCTTAACTGGCTCCGTGAGCGAGCAAGAGTTAAAGTTCCTACCCTGGAATGCGTGCTAGTTCCAGGCTC
>NZ_JARPLU010000180.1:0-8737 GCF_032349615.1 Limnospira sp. PMC 1279.21
TTAGTCATCTCGTCCTCTCCATTATACGTCCTAAGTATTCTGTCTTGTGCTATATTTGCTGTCATTGACCGCAACACTGTGACCAAATGAACGTGCTCTGATTTCCTGCGGTATCCCATTCATCTCACCTAATTGGTTGGCTAGATGTCGGAAAGCTAATGCTTGAGTAAAGCCCCAATCGTGACGTTTAAGCCATAACCTGTGGTTATTATTAAAACCATTAGGGTCTTTAGATGTTGTAATAGGCAAACAAACGTTATGAATCCCAAGACGGTCAATCAAAGCCTTGTCTTTTGACATTGGGATAGCCAACCGTTGACCTGTTTTGGTGCTACTACCAAAGTAAGTAAACTCACCAATAACCAACACTAACTCAAGGTTGTTAGGGTCAGATATGACCGGGAAAGTGATACCGTCAATCTTGACTACCTTGTTTAGGTTTTGTACTGCCGCGACCTCTGATGGTCTCAACCCGTATAAAGCACACATTGCCGACACCCAACACCAGCCATCACGTACTTGATTTTCTGTGACAGAACGATAATCAGTGTTGCGTTCCTTATTTAGCAAACCTAGCAAGGTATCTAAATCTATACTTTGGGACTTAGTAAACACTGTCTGGGCGGGGTCAATCTTTTCTCATTTCTCTAGTGCTTTTTTGCAGCCAGCACGTTCTGCTACTTGTCTTAATCGATAGTAACGATTTTTGAAGTCTTTGTGACCTACCGGACTATTACCGTCCTGTAATGGGCTATACAGTGCTTCTTTGATACCATCCCAGCTCACATAAACATCCCAGTCTGTGACTTTGTTAAACACAGTAAGAAAACAGCGTTTAAATGAACTTTGGTCACTTGATATATCGCGAGAGCGCTTCCGTTTAGTGTTCTTGTGTACCCCATTAAAGTAATCATCTTCCATCTCTTTAAACACTTGGCGATAGGTGATTAAGTCGTTTTCCAAAGGGGTTTTGTTTTCATCAAGGATAGTAGCCTTGTACCAGTCCAGCCATTCAGACACCGACTGAAATTGTCCGTCAAGGGATTTATGAACTAACCAGGCCTTATCAACGGCCTTACGGATACCCTCAGAAGTGAACTGACAATTACATCCTCGCTGCTTACGCCCTCCCGTCTCCGGGTCAGTAGTGATGTCTAGCTGAATTGTCCCCCGGTTACGCTTAATCCTGACACCTTTGGGACATTGTTTGCGGGATAGGTTGAAAAACTCAAGAATATCCTCAAAGCCTTGATATGTACCACTATGTGTACTGTTTGTACTTGCACTCATTTTGCACTAACTCCTAAATGTGCGATCGCTTTTGAGTGCATTAGAATGGCGGTAGAATAGGGGTTATAGCTATCCTGATGACTTCGAATCCCATCGTTCGCCCTGGGGCTGAATTCCCCCTGGTTTTTTGTGTGACTACTACTCACGGGACGACCTATGGTGGAGTCCTTCGTTGGAAGTCTCCAGACTCCCCATCCCTGATTTTAGATGGCGATCGCTTCTAACGAACAAGCCTTCTCCAGGTAATCATACCAGGCTTCCATACCTTCCCCAGTACGAGCAGATACCTCCAAAATCTCAGCTTGTGGTGCAATGCGGCGGATATTGTTAATCGCAGTTTCGCGATCGAACCCTACCGCTTCCGCAATGTCGATTTTATTGATGATGGCTATATTGGCAGTTTTGAACAGAGTCGGATATTTTAGGGGTTTATCTTCTCCTTCCGTCACCGACAACACAGCTACCCGCAAATTTTCCCCCAGGTCGTAGGCGGCGGGACAAACTAGGTTCCCCACATTTTCGATAAATAATAATTGCAGATTATCCAGGTTGATTTTACTTAAAGCCTGGGAGATCATTTCCGCTTCCAGGTGACAGACGCTTCCCGTCGTAATTTGCACTACCTGCATTCCGGTTCGTCGCAACCTTTGAGCATCATTATCAGTTTCCAGGTCTCCCACAATTACCGCACTATTGAGACGGGAACCCATATCTGATAAAGTGCGTTCCAGTAATGCTGTTTTTCCTGAACCGGGAGAAGACAGCACATTGATCGCAAACAGTTTTTTCGCTAAAAAGAAGCCTCGATTTCTTTCCGCGAGTCGGTCATTTTTGGAAAGGATGGCTGTGTGAACATCCACTGTTTGATGTTCGCTGTGCTGATGATCATGGTTATGATCATGGTGGTGGTGATGATCGTGACCATGGTGGTGATGGTGATCATGATCGTGATCGTGACCATGGTGGTGATGGTGATCATGATCGTGATCGTGACCATGATCGTGATCGTGATCTGTTGCGTGACTGTGAATGTGGATGTTTCCCGGTGTAACGGCGCAACCGCAATTGGTACACATAACTACGAAACCTCTAAGGATGTCAGTTCTAATTCTCTTCCTTGGCGAATGTCAAGACTGGGTTCGCCACACTGGGGACATTCATAAAACCAGGTTTTGGGTTCAAATTCCTGATTACAGTGGTGACAGTAACAGCGAACCGGGAGATAGTCGATCTCGAATTTGGCTTTGGCGGCGATCGTTCCAGCAACCACGACATCAAAAGCAAATTCTAGGGCTTCTACGGCTACTCCAGAATCAGCGCCTACTGTCATTTTAATACGGTGAATCTGATTAGCGCCCTGTTCTTTAGCTTTTTGTAAGGCGATCGCTAAAGTTTGTTCCATAATACCAACTTCGTGCATCGCCGTTTACTCCGATGTAGATGAGACTTGTTTTTAGGAAACCAGAAACCCGATTTTTGTCAAAACCGGGTTTCCCTAAGATGTGATCGCGTAGGGTCTCCCAACCAGAATCGCTATGGTAACTACAGTAAACCGTCAGCCTTAGCCATAGATAGCATTAGGTCAATTACGCGACAGGAATAACCCCATTCGTTATCGTACCAAGATACTATTTTAAAGAAATTAGAGTTCAGTTCGATTCCCGCTCCCGCATCAAAAATGCTAGAATGACCGTCCGTAATAAAGTCCGAAGAAACTACATCTTCATCTGTGTATCCTAAAATGCCTTTCATCGCACCTTCGGAAGCCGATTTCATCGCTGCACAAATCTCGTCATAGGTCGTGGCTTTTTCTGTGCGGAAAGTTAGGTCTACCGCTGAGACGTTAGGAGTGGGAACCCGGAAAGCCATACCAGTTAAACGGCCTTTTAGTTCTGGTAATACTAGGGTAACAGCTTTAGCCGCTCCGGTGGAAGCCGGGATGATGTTTTGAGTCGCACCACGTCCACCACGCCAGTCTTTGCGACTAGGACCGTCTACCGTTGGTTGAGTCGCCGTCAAAGAGTGAACTGTGGTCATTAGACCTTCTGCTAACCCAAAGTTGTCTTGAATAACTTTAGAAATCGGCGCTAAACAGTTGGTGGTACAACTAGCATTGGAAACAATGGGGTGAGAAGCTGGATCGAAGTCTTGATGGTTAACCCCAACCACTAAGGTTTTGACTTTTTCTGGGTCTTTGGTGGGTGCGGAAATAACTACCCGTTTAGCACCTGCTTCGATGTGCTTATAAGCGCCATCATAGTTGGTAAATAAGCCAGTAGATTCTACTACATAATCTACTCCTAGTTCCTTCCATGGTAGTTGGGTGGGATCTTTGATAGATGTACAGCGAATGGTTTGTCCATTAACCACAATGGCTTCATCTTGGGATTCTACTTGACCGTCAAAACGTTTGTGGGTAGAGTCGTATTTTAACAGGTATGCTAAGGCATCAGCCGGGACTAGATCATTAATGCCGACAAACTGAATGTCAGGGTGTTTGCTACCATAGCGCATGACTAAGCGTCCGATGCGACCAAATCCGTTAATACCTACTTTAATTGTCATGATTCAGATAATCCTCCGTTGGGATAACACCACTGTTTAAATACTGTCAAAAACTTGGTTTTAACAGCAAAATTTTGGGGCTAGAAATAATTTTCTAGCCGAGAAAATAGCAAGGGACAGAGTTCAACTGCTGGTATTCTACCACAGAGAGCAGATTGGTAATGCAGCTTAAACAATTATTAATTGTTAAACAAGTATGCGATCGCCCTAGGGGGAGATTACCATAGCCACCTTACCACAGCTATATGCTTTTCTCAAATTTCGGGGCATCCCAAGAATCTTAAATTAATATTAAATTAGTGGTCTGATGTCAGGATTTCCTCAAATTTGCCGATATCATTTATGCACAATTATGGGATTTTGTCAACTCCTAGATAAGTGGCGATCGGCTGATATGATCTAGTTGTAAAATTTGAGTAACGGGGTTTAAACCCAGGTTAAGAAAAACTAAAAAAAACCAAAATTATACATCCTTTGGTGTGATTGGCTGTAGGATTTGAAGTGTGACGGTAACAACGGCTCAATGGGCTCGAAGAACTAAAGCCCAGACTAACCAAGATAGCCCAGTTTAACGGGAAGATTGCCCATATCCCTAAAGACAGGTTGCATAAGTTGACGACCAATTTGGCCAAAAACCAAAACTAGATTGGGATGGAAAACCTGGAACTGTCCGGGAGAAGGCGATCGGCAAGAATTGAAGTTCCTAACTTTTGGAGGCTTACATATTATGACTAAACGTAAGCGTATCGGGATTTTGACCAGTGGAGGAGACTGTCCCGGTCTGAATGCAGTAATTCGCGCGGTCGTGAATTATGCTACTTGTGAATATAATTGGGAAGTACGGGGCATTCCCTATGCCACCCAGGGCCTAATTGAGCGTAAAAGTGTTGTGTTGAACCGCTATGGATTAGAACGCCATGGGATTGACCCGTTACTGAGTATGGGTGGGACTATTCTGGGGTCCATTAATAAGGGAGATACCGAGGCTCAAGCTGATGAGGTAATTTCTGGCTACCATGACTTGGAATTGGATGCTCTGATCGCTATTGGTGGAGACGGTAGCCTTGCCATTTTGCACAAATTGGCGAAAAAGGGCAATATGAACCTGGTAGGGGTTCCCAAGACTATTGATAATGATGTCGCTTGTACGGAACTCTCGGTGGGTTTTAATTCCGCTGTGAGTACAATTTTAGATTCCCTCGATCGCCTTAGCTGTACGGCTGCGAGCCATGATCGGGTGATGGTTGTCGAAGTTATGGGTCGCACCACCGGACACTTAGCTCTACATTCTGGAATTGTTGGCGGCGCAGATGCTATCTTGATTCCAGAAATTCGCTATTCTGTCTCTGGTTTGTGTAAACGCATACAGCAGTTACGGAATTTATGGGAGCGCAAATTTGCGATCGTCGTCGTCGCTGAAGGTGCTAAAACTACCAGCGGAGAGTCCCGGTCTTATAAAGATGCTTTGGGAGAAGTGCGATTACGCGGTATAGGTGAATATGTGGCTACGGAAATTGAAACTACACTAGGGGTAGAATCGCGAGCTACAGTCCTTGGTCATGTCCAGCGGGGTGGTGCGCCTTCCTCTCAAGATCGCTTGCTGGCTACCGCTTTTGGTAAAACTGCTGTTGATGTGATTGCGGCTGAGGACTATGGCAAAATGGTGGCTTGGAGCAACCACCAAGTTGTCACCGTCTCCCTCGAAAAGGTATTTCAGAATAGCCCCCGCCTACTTGACCCTAATGGATTTTGGATAGAAACAGCCAGGGCTCTTGGTGTCTATCTGGGAGAAGAATCAGAAATACACAGTACCTGTTCCACCAGCCAAAATGGTCATCAGGATAATGTCAATATTGAAACCCCAGAAACTATACTGAACTGATATCTGAGAAATTAAAGCGATCGCTTTAAATTACGGAGGCGATTAGAGAAACTTCTCATTACCAGTAAAGCAAATAGGGGGGTCTGTTGAATGGCGAATAAAAATCGCCGTTCATCCATTGTTGCCAGTTTACAGCCAGTTTTCGCTATGGCTGTAGAGGCGCGAGTTTTCTCTGGATGAACTAGGGCTCCTTCCCCAAACACATCCCCCTTTTTCAGGGTTTCAATTACTTTTCCCTTCACCACAAAATCTACTTCCCCCTCAAGAATACCGTACATTAAATCGCCGGGTTCTCCTTCTTCAAAAATTACCTCTCCGGCCGATAAAATCTGCTCCGGCAGGTTTTCAAAAATTTGGACAGTTTGTGCAGGTTCTAACATAGCTAATGGATAATTGACAATTGACAATGGACAATGAGAAACAGGTAATAAAACTCCCTATCTTACTCCCTCTCCTTCTGGGAGAGGGAGTAAGATAGGGGGAGTAGTCCGACCATCCTTATTGTCATCTAAATCCTGAGAAACAGGATCGGTTCCCGCCCATTCTTTACGGGTGATAAATCCATCTCCATCGGGGTCCTCAACAGGTCATAACTCTTAATCCGCATGGGTTAAAGTTTCCTAACTTTCGAGGATAGTTAATCGTTCGGCGAGTAGGTCTTCCAAGGATTCTAAAGCCTTAGAAAACCCCTTGATTCCTTCCTCTAATTTTTCGGAAGCCATCGGATCTTCCTTGTGCATTTTAGCAAAGGTTGACCCATCCATTGAGATTTTTTCTATGTCCGATGATTTAGCTAATTCGGGGTCGAGTTTGCGGGGTAAATCTCCCGTTTTAGTATCAAGTTCTTCAAGAAGACTCGGAGAAATTGTGAGTAAATCACAGCCAGCCAGTTCAGTGATTTCGCCAATATTACGGAAACTCGCTCCCATCACTTCCGTGGGATAGCCGAATTTTTTGTAGTAGTTATAAATTTGGGTAACAGATTGCACCCCAGGGTCTTCATGAGGGGCATAATTTTCCCGTCCGGTCTTCTTTTTATACCAGTCTAAAATGCGACCTACAAAAGGAGAAATTAACGTCACTCCAGCTTCAGCACAGGCTACAGCTTGATGAAATCCAAATAATAGGGTAAGATTACAGTGAATTCCCTCTTTTTCCAAGATTTCGGCGGCGCGAATTCCTTCCCAAGTTGAGGCAATTTTAATCAAAATGCGATCGCGTGAAACACCGTGGGATTCATATTCAGAAATCAGATAACGAGCTGTAGCGAGCGTGCCTTCAGTATCATAAGATAAACGAGCATCAACTTCTGTCGAGACGCGACCCGGAATAATTTCCAGAATTTGTAACCCAAAAGCCACGGCTAAACGGTCCGTGGCTCGGGTAGCTACATCTTTCGGAGTCGCTTCGGTTCCTAGTTCAGCGCGAGCTTGTTTCAGGGTATCATCAACAATACCTTGATATTCTGGCATCCCTGCTGCTGCTGTAATCAAAGATGGGTTAGTAGTGGCATCTTGGGGGGTAAAGTTGTGAATAGCTTTGATATCCCCAGTATCAGCAACAACAATAGTAAAATCTCGCAGTTGTTTTAACAAAGTGTTGGACATTTTTAGCTCCTATTAGGGGTCGAGAGTAGAGTCGCCTCTACCCCCTCCCATTCAAAACAGTGCGTGAAAGTTTCCCTTCACACGGCTCCTAGTCTGATTGTTCCATTGTTAAGGATACAGCGTTGGCGTTATCTAGTGCCGTTTTATCATCGTGACAATGGCGATGTAATAGTTGAAGGTTTTTGTATTCATCCTTTCCGCCTGAGCTTCAAGGTACAATGTGGTCTACTTCAACTATATCCGATGGTGCGAAATACTGTCCACACCAGGTACATCTACCTTTTTGTTTTTTGAGTAGTTTTGCTACCCTGTTGGGCGTGTCGATTGCTTGTCCTTTTCTGGTTGCCCAGTAAGTCCAGTTTCCGTCGTATGGTGTTGCGTCAGGGCGTATTAGGGTGTGTCTAACAATCGGAGTCCAATTATGTTTCCATAGTTGGAATCCATCTTCGGTCTGGAATAACCAAGATTCATGTCTTTCTTTCCCATTGCTAAGTTTAACCGTTCCTTTGTGGAAGTAGTTTCCTAGCTTTTCGTGGTTTGCCTTTCCGCATCTTGATACTGTCCATGCCCTTAACATTAGCCACGCTGTGTGGTCTAGCTTAACGAAGGTCTCTGATGAGACTACCCCTGAGTAGTAGTTTGACCATCCCCGTATTACCGGGTTTAGCTTGCTAATCAGGGCTGATTGAGGTGCTGTTTTAAGTTGTTTTATTACACCTTTAATCGTTTGTGTATGGGCTTTAACTGCTTTGTTGCTGGGTTTTATGTGAGTTTTGAATCCTAATAGTTTGTGGGGGGTTTTATTAAATAAGAAGCCTCCTTTTCTTCTTCCCCCAAGTTTCCCAGATTTATATTTTCCTGCCGGGTATTGCCTGATATTGAATCCAAGAAAGTCGAACCCTGGTTTTTCTGTTTTACCATTGTACTCAATAGGATTGAGTGTGTGGCAAATTCGAGTTTTTTCAGGTTTTATTTCTAGTCCAACAGGTTTTAACCATTCGGAAATAGCAGTTTTGCACTGTTCAATGATTCCTAAGTCTTTGGATATGACCACAAAATCATCGGCGTATCTTATTACCGTGGCATAAGGTTTACCATTGGTACTTTTCGGATACAGTTTCTCAATTAACCTAACCATGCCATCCAGTGCAATGTTAGCTAGGAGTGGACTTATTACCCCTCCTTGAGGTGTCCCTGTTTCTGTATCTTCAAATGCGCCGTTATCTAGCACACCTGCTTTGAGTCATTGTTTCAGGTCTTTCTTCAGGCTGCTCGGACAATGAATTTTGGATAGTAGATAATCATGGTTTATTCGGTCAAAACATTTCGCTATATCTGTAGGGGTCGAGAGGGAAGTCGCCTTCCCCCACTCCCATTCAAAACCGTGCTTGAC
>NZ_JARPLU010000181.1:0-8712 GCF_032349615.1 Limnospira sp. PMC 1279.21
TAAGTGGTCTCGGTGAGCCAAGAATCCCCGTCTCTTCAGAGCGGGGAGTGTCAAATGGGGAATCTGAAATTGATTAATTTCCGCCTACCCCCAGACTGTCGGCTCTTTTTCAGTCAGGACTGTTGTTGACGAAACTCAGCGGGGGTAAATCTCATGGGTTCTTCTGGGTTCCAGATACCTAACCCCATGATTCTAGCCCACCGTTGGGCATTGTCAAGGCGTTGGCTGTATTTGTTGTTGTAAATTCCAGCTTGGGCGAGGGCGTAACCTTGTTTAACCAATTCCTCATTAATCAGAATTTGATCGCGCCATATATATGCTAATAGGCGATCATAGCGATCGCTTTCCATTTGGTCAAATTCTAATAGCACCTGCTGTCCCTGACAAAGCTGCTCTAGCTTTCGTTTAGCTTCCATTCCCCAGGGGTCTTGTCTTAGGTCTGGCGCATTAATGCCAATCAGTCTTACCCGCTGTAACTTGGGAATATTATCGGTAGGACTGACAATTTCTATAGTCTGACCACTAACCACCCGTTCTACTCTGACAGTCATACCTGTGGGCATTTCCGGCGGTTCAGAACACCCAACCCCCACGATACAACACAACAGGAGTAACAGTCCGGTAAGCATCAATCTCAATGGCATTAGACTAATCTTCATCTAAGGGGAGCCCCGATCGCACCTTACCTTTACCAAAGTAGCGACCAAACTGGAGTTCGTAGACTTCATCCTCGTCCTGGGTTTCCACTTCCAGGTCTGAACGGGGATAGCTCACACAGAGCAAAGCATATCCTTCTTTTTGGAGTTCTGGAGATAATCCCATCGCCTCCGGCTGATACAACTCCCCTGAGATCACCCGCACCGCGCAAGTTGTACAGGCACCATTGCGACAGGAATAGGGTAAATCTGAACCCTGATTTTCTGCACATGGGAGGATATAGCGATCCTCTGGAACTTGCACACAGTAGGACTTATCCCTTTGGCGATCGTGAATACGAATTGTATGATAGGCGGACATAATATCAGTTCTTGGATTTTTTTCACAACCCCTCCTATCATAGGATATTTTAGCCACCAACAACCAACAGGCAACAGACAACCGCCCACTCACTAACTAAGCGTGGAACCCGCCCGGACAATTAATAATTAATAATTAATAATTAATAATTAATCCATTAATTTACGGGTATTCTGGGGGGTTTATTAAGATGGTCGGTGGGTAATCTAATTAACCGTGGAACCCGCCCCGACAATTAATAATTAATAATGAATAATGAATAATTAATCCATTATCCATTAATTTGCGGATCTTCTGGGAGGTTGATTAATGTGGTCGGTGGGCAATCTAACTAACCGTGGAACCCGCCCCGACAATTAATCCATTATCCATTAATTTGCGGATCTTCTGGGGGGGTGATTAATGTGGTCGGTGGGTAATCTAATTAACCGTGGAACCCGCCCCGACAACATTATCCATTGTTGGGGATAGATAGGGCGGGTTTATTAAGATGATCGGTGATGACTATAACTAACCGTGGAACCCGCCCCGACAACATTAACAATTATTAATTGTTAATTATTAATTGTTAATTATCTTATGGATAGAGTCCCCTATCTTTCATGGCTTGTGAGACCCGACCGACACCGAGAGTATAGGCAGCAAGCCGCAAAGAGACAGACCGTTGTTGGGAATGTTGGCTAACGCGGTGGTAGGCATTACGGAGTAGTTTTTCCATTTCCCGATTCACCCGTTTTTCATCCCAGAAAAGGAAAGATTGACCTTGCACCCATTCCAGATAGCTAACCACGACACCACCCGCATTAGCGAGGATATCTGGCAAGACAGTAATCCCCCGCGTTTCGAGTATTTGGTCGGCGATGAGGGTAATGGGAGCATTAGCAGCCTCTGCCACTAATTTCGCCTGAATGCGATCGGCATTATCTTCAGTAATTTGGTCTTCTAAAGCAGCAGGAATCAAGACATCACAGGGAAGGGTGAGTAATTCAGCATTACTAATGCTATCGCTACCAGGAAAACCGACAACAGTTTTCTGGTTATTCACATGAGATTGCAAAGCCGGAATATCCAAGCCATTAGCATCAAAAACGCCGCCAAAGGCATCAGAAACAGCAATAATTTTAGCCCCGGCTTCGTGAAGGAGTTGTGCCGCTGCGCCGCCGACTTTTCCAAATCCCTGAATAGCAATTGTCACACCTTCTAGGGTTTGTCCTTTCTCTAATAAGGCTTCTCTGACAGTAATCATCACCCCGCGTCCGGTCGCCATATCTCGACCTTTTGAACCGCCAATAGATAGGGGTTTTCCGGTGACGACACCTAGGACAGCATGACCCATATTCATAGAATAGGTATCCATCATCCAAGCCATTTCTCGTGAGGATGTGCCGATATCTGGTGCGGGGATATCGATCGCCGGACCAATATCTTTAATCAATTCGCTAGTGTAGCGACGGGTGAGGCGTTCCAGTTCCCCTACGCTATATTGCGCGGGGTCAATAGCAATCCCACCTTTAGCGCCACCGTAGGGAATCCCTAATAGGGCACATTTCCAGGTCATCAACATGGCTAAGGCTGACAATTCTCCCAGATTAACAGTGGGATGATATCGGGTTCCGCCTTTATAGGGACCGAGGACATCACAGTGCTGCACCCGGTGTCCGGCGAGGATTTGTACTTTTCCATTGTCTAATTTAACCGGAATGGAAACGGTGACGACTTTCCGGGGATGTTCTAAAATCACCAAGATATTTGGGTCCATACCTAGTTCCGCAGCCGCTTGGTTTAAATAGCTACAGGTGCGATCGAATGGACAAATATAAGCCGGAGTTGGGGATGTAGTCGCTACCTGGGATGATACAACCATAATTTATTAAACCTCTTTATTAATTAATTGTTCAGGCTGAAGCCAGAAGCTAGACAGTACAGCGATCTGTTCTGACCAACTTCTTGATCCCCAGCTATATTCCCTCATATCTGTACCATAACTTAAAAAAATCGATAAATACAAAATTATGTAAAAATTGTTACAGTTTTAAATTAGGTGATATGAAAAATCAGCAAAAACTGACTCAGTGAACCCGTTGGGTTTAAAATTAGATGAAATACTCAAGCCTACTGGCCTAATTTCTCTCACCGAAAGTAAGCAAAAATTATGAAACGTCGAAATATCCTCGGTTATGCTGCCACTGGAGTGGCCACCGCCGCCGCCTTGGCTGCCTGTAATCCCCAAAATACAAGTCCGGCTGTTCAAAGTGACTCTTTACCACGGGTACGCTGGAAAATGGCTACAAGTTGGCCAACTTCCCTAGATACGCTATATGGCGCTGCTGAACTAATCGCGGAATTGGTCAGTAAACTAACAGACGGACGATTTACTATCCAAACTTTTGCGGCGGGGGAAATTGTGCCGGGGTTACAGGTGTTGGATGCTATTCAACAGGGAACTGTCGAATGTGGTCACACGGCGAGTTATTACTACATCGGTAAAAACCCGGCTTTGACTTTTGGCACCTGTGTTCCCTTCGGACTTAATACGCAGCAACAGATGGCTTGGCTATATCATGGCGGCGGTATTGAGGCGATGAATAAGCTATATGCCGATTTTAATACTATTGCTTTTCCGGCCGGAAATTCTGGGGCTCAGATGGGGGGATGGTTTAAAAGAGAAGTAAATAATATCGCTGATTTAAATGGGTTAAAAATGCGGATTCCTGGCTTGGGTGGCGAGGTTCTCTCCCGCTTGGGGGTGAATGTTCAGGTTTTACCGGGAGGAGAAATTTTCCTGGCTTTGGAAAGGGGGGCTATTGATGCGGCGGAGTTTGTTGGTCCCTATGATGATGAAAAGTTAGGCTTAAATAATGCGGCGAGGTTATACTATTATCCGGGTTGGTGGGAACCGGGATCTAGTTTTGATTTGCAGATTAATTTGACGGCTTGGAATAGGTTGCCGACTGAGTATCAGGAAATTCTGAAAACAGCAGCGTCGGCGGCTAATATTCAAACTTTAGCTAAGTATGATGTCCAGAACCCTCAAGCGTTGAAAAGGTTGATTGATGGGGGGACTCAGTTAAAGGCTTTTAGCCCAGAAATTTTACAGGCTTCTCTGGCTGCAACTACGGATTTACTGGAGGATATGGCTATTCGTAATTCCTCTTTCCGAGATATTTATGAACCCTGGAAACAGTTTCGAGATAGCATCCGACAGTGGCACGCTGTGGGTGAGTTTGCTTTCAGTAATTTTGTGTCAACACCTATTTTAGAAGGGTTGTAGCAAGGTTAAAGAGGTGCTTTGATGATACGATCGCCTACTGGGGGATTAATCAGGGGGCGATCGCTTATATAATCAGCCACAACATCTGACAGTAAAAAACCAGTATCTACCTGATTATTAGACTGTTTGAAAATTTCGTAACCATCGCCGCCTGTCATTAAAAAAGTGTTGGTAACTACCCGATAACTAACATCATCTTCTAGGGGTTTCATGCTACCATCAGGACTGATGACATTAACTGACATAATCCGCGAACCTATGGGCGCTTCTGGATTCCACATCAATTGAATTCCAGACACTTGCGGAAAACTTCCCTCTCCCTTTTCTACTCCACTAACACCATGTTCTAACAGTTTTTTTATCTGATTTCCGGTGAAGTCACAACGAGCGATCGTATTTCCGAAGGGGAGAACTTCCATAACTTGACCAAGGGTGATATTCCCCGCCGGAATACTGGCTCGAATTCCTCCCCCATTAACAATCGCTATTTCGGCACCGTCTGGCTGCATTTTTGCCAGAATTGCATCAGCAATTAGATTTCCTAAGTTGGTCTCAATAGAGCGAATATTTCGGCGATCGCCATCTAGTACAGTATCAGTTTGACCAATAACTTTATTTCGTAATTCTTCCAGGGGGGCTTGGAAAACTTGCAATTGCGCTTCAAAATCCGGGTCAGGAATAATACTTTCATCCACAGCATGAGGAGAACCAGACCAATATATTAGATGACCTCTACCATCAAAAACAACTTGTAAATCCCCCAAATATTTCCCCCATTCCCAATCAGTCACCACTAACACATTATCCCCATTAGGGGAAGTTTCTACCAAAGGATAAGGTTGAGTCGCACCTGGTATATTTCCTAGGGGAGTGTGGGAATGTCCCCCCACAATTAGATCAATTCCATCCACTTGTTGGGCTAATTTAATATCCTCAGAAATGCCTAAATGAGTCAGGGCGATGATTTTATTTACACCACGACCTCTGAGAATTTTAACTGTTTTTTTGGCAGCGGCGATCGGATCAAGAAACTTAATACCTTCCCCAGGACTAGACAAAACCTCCGTGTCTGGTGTCGTTAACCCCAAAATACCTATTTGTTCACGATTGACATGAACAATAATCCAAGATTTGATTAAATCAGACAACGGTGAGTTGACATCAATTTCCAGATTAGAGGAAATCATCGGAAACGCCGAACTTCTAATAAACTCCGCCAAGGTTTCCTGTCCTCGGTCAAATTCATGATTTCCGATCGCCACAGCCGCATAATTCATTTGATTATAAAAGGGAACATCTGCTTGACCTAAATACTTATTAAAATACAGCGTTCCCTGGAAAATATCCCCCGCATCTAGCAATAGGGTTGTCGTTTCATTCTCAGCCAGGAGTGTATCAATTAGGGTTTTTCGTCGCGCAATACCACCTAACAAGTTATCCCCAACTTCCACCGATTCTAGGCGAGCATGATGGTCGTTTGTATGTAATAATCTTAGGCTAAAATCCTGTGATTTTACCAAAGCATCATGAAAGGCAATTCCTACAAAAATTGCTCCCACAAATAAAATCCCATACAAGCGTACAGCCCACTTCATGATTATGACTAGATTATCAGTGCAGTTTTATTATACCTTTAATTCTGGCGAATCTGGCTGAGATTGGGGCGCTACAGAAGCATCTAAAACCGCTTGGGGTACTTCGTATTTAGTCCCGCCAAAGAGAGTGCCTAAATTACTTTCATCAGAGGTTTCTCCCATCACCATAAATTGTTCCGGGTTAAGAATCAGGTTTTCATACTCACCCCCCATAGTTAAGTCTACCGAATAACTTTCTTGGGGATTTTCATAACATTCTACAACTGTTCCGACAGTTCCCTTGGGGATAATTTGGCGACCAAAATGGGCTTTTATTTCTATTACCGTTTCAATTCTATCATAGAGTTTAGCTTTCATTGATTTTTGCCTCAATTTTAGGAATCATCAGCCATAAAACAACCCTTCCCCAAGGACTAGGGAAGGGTTTAAGTTAGCCTGGAACCTTGTCCAAACAATCAGGTTTAAACTGGGCTTTCCAATACATTTGGGAAGCGTGATCAACAATCAAAGTTATTTGTATAACTGTTGTTATCACCAACCTAATCACCTACTCAGCCTTAGAATCTTGTTCTGAAGATGTTTGCTCACCCTCAGACGGGCGATCGTTGCGGTTGAAGCGCTTATTACGAGCTGAGTGGGGGTTGAATCTCTTACGATACTGGCGTGCATTGGCCAGGTTGCGTTCAGCCTTTTCTTTTTTTAAATTACGACGCTTGGCCATCACGATTACCTCATAAAGACATAGTTGTGCTTGAACTTCCCCAATACTAAAAGTATGGGGATTTCTGTCTACCCTCAAATGGGGGACAGCGGGACATTCAAGTATCCCTCTAAGCCCTCCAGCCTTGGCAGCTATTGGGCTTACTTTGGTTTTTTTGGTTTCCGAGTCGATCGCCTAGCCATATAGCTACGCTCTGCATCTTCCCATTACTTGTCAGTTGTTTAGGCAGGCGGCGAGCATGGCAGTAGTGACTTACTGTGCCGGGATGGCTCCGAGACTAGAATACTTCCTTGGGTAGATGGTTCTCCGTACTTAATTTGGCTACGCTAGTTCGCCGTGTTTAGGACTGCGAACCGCCTACATCCCCATCGCTGCCGTCACGGACAGGCGATCGCTTTTCGGGTCAAAGGACTTTCTAATATCGTGGTTTGCGGCCCCCTCTATCAGAAGGTTTCTTATCTTCCCGAGGACGAGCTAGGTTAACTCGGATTTCTCGTCCCATCCACTCAGCACCATCAAGTTCTTCGATCGCATGAATTTCTTCTTCTTCGGTATTCATTTCCACAAACGCAAAACCACGAAACTTTCCAGTTTCGCGATCGGTGGGAAGATGAACCCGTTTCACCGTGCCATATTCTGCGAAGACTTCTTTTAGATCTTCGTCAGTGACATCATAGGATAAGTTCCCTACATAGATTGACATTTGTTTCCTCCAAAATCATTGATAACCGAGGGGACGACAGACCCGGGAGGAACGTCTGCTAATACCTTACGGAAATAACCAGCTAAGATCAACAACAAACTTTACCACCGAATCAACTGTTCTTAGATCATATCTTAGCACCACCAGGGTTAAGCTAAGGAACTCACCTTGATTTATCCCTATCGCATGAGTTAGCGAACGGAGAGGGAGGGATTCGAACCCTCGTTAGAGTCACCCCTAAACAGCATTTCCAGTGCTGCGCCTTCAACCACTCGGCCACCTCTCCAAAAGAGTCGCATTTTTTAGTTTTACTCACAAGATATGTATCTTAGCAGAAGCCTATATGATTTGACAATACCCTTTGGCAAATTTGTTGAGATACAGGCTAGACCTTCATTTGAGCCCAACCCAGTTGAGTGGGTTGTTCATAAATACGTCGCAGCGTATTCACATCACGGGGCGAGATCGGGGGAGGTTCCCGAACCTGGGAGTAATACATCACATCAGTTTCCGTGGGACTATGGCCCCAAATCCCCAGGGCGTGTCCAAATTCGTGGCGAGTGGCGGCGGTAATATACTTGCCGCTTTGGGTAGGACTCAGCCAAATAGTAAAGCGATGGACTAAAATATAAGAGTCATTCCCAGTAATCCGTTTAAAAAGCTGATATCTGGCTTCCGCAGAACTAGCCCGCAGCCTTCCTGGTTGTAGGGGAGGGCGACGGCGAAAAATCTGGACCTGGGCGCGATCGCTATCCTCAATAATTTCTATCGGTAAATAGGGGTTCCAGTCCATCACTGCATCTAAGACCAGATCCCGCCAATTTTCAGCCCCTGGACTTTCTGGGGATTCAATATAGACACGAACCGGAAAACTAGACCAGACCAGATGACCAAATGTAGGTGGCGCTATCTGGTCGAAATAATCACCACTGTCCGTAGGATCTTGCCATTGTTCCAGAGATGGGGGGAGGGGATGGGAATCAAACGGGATTGACAGATCAACAGCAGGCGATCGCCAACCGTAAACTACGATCAGGAAAATCGTAAATAGACTCAATCCTATTAGCCGAACCCTCACCAACCCCAAAATCCCTATCCAAGCCAACCAGCGCTTAAAATCGTGGTTAACCCCATAAACACAATTGCTAGTATCCAGGTAATGCGATTTAGGGTAACTTCCGCTGTTTTCGCGCTAGTAAACAGTTGCGCCTGTCCACCAATTCCCCCAATACCATCACCCTTGGGACTGTGCAGGAGTACCAAAATCACCAACCCTAGGGCCGAGAGTGACCAGATTGCCTGTAATATATCAGTAAGAGCCATAGTTCGTCATCAATTCCGTGCGTTTCGATTAGGGGTCGAGAGTGAAGTCGCCTTCACCCCCTCCCATTCAGAACCGTACATC